>NZ_JACJSM010000021.1 GCF_014698145.1 Oscillatoria sp. FACHB-1406
GAAGCACTAGCTCAAGCTTATGCTCAAGTGACTGAGCAGGATTTTCGTAACTGGTTTACACATTGCTGTTACTGTACCTCACTCACGTGAAAAACGCTATATAAATTATTCCACTTGCCTGAAAAGCTCTTGCTTCAATAAATCGATCCCCAAAACTTTGGCTGTTTTTTATTGCCTGCTCATTAAGCTCAATTGCTCGGTCGAATTGTCCTAGATTAATATGAACAATGCTGAGATTCAAAAAAAATCTACTTTGCAAGTATTTTTCTGCTATTAAATTACTAATATCTAAGGCTTGCTGGTGAAACTCTAATGCTTGAATATATTGACCCTTAGCATTATAAATCACGCCCAGACGATCTAGCGTTTGCATCTCAGATAGGCGATCGTCCTTCTCTCGATTAAGTTCTAACGCTTGCTGACAAAAGTTTAAAGCAGTATTGTATTGACTAAGATAAAAATAAAGAATACATTTTTCACTTAATACTTGTCCATGTAAAGTGCGATCTCCTGTTAAATTAGCTAGTTCTAATGATTGCTCCAAAGTTGTTAGAGCTTGCTGAAATTGACTTAGATAACGATAAGATACTCCAATATTATAAAGTGCTTTTCCTTGTCCGACTCGATCGTTATTCTCTCGATATAAATTGAGTATTTCTCGATTTATCATTAAAGCCGATTTAAAATCACTCTTCCGAAAAAAATCATCGCTTAGTTTTAACAGATATTCTATTTTAATCGTAGTTTCTCGCTCATTTTCAGCAGAGATATGTTTGGAGTTAAGCGGTGAAAATATGGCGACAGCTTTGCGTGTATTACAAAAGAAACCAGCACAAATAATAGATAGAGTCAGAATTCTTAAAAAATAAATTGATAAACCATAACCCTTTTTAAACTTGTTTTTTATTGTCATTCAATGAGTTCCTCCCGGTGTGGGATTGCCTCTAGGAGGTGGTGCTACGTTCGGGATGCCTCTAATGCCTCCAGGTCTTACTTGATGACAACTATTTATACTCTTTGCGGATCGAGTTAGATTTCCCTGTTCCTCTAATAATTCTCCTCTAATTTCAGAACCAGTATTTAGACTTGCTTCGTTAAAATTAGTATTGGACAAGTTAGCATTAATTAAATTATCGTTGTCAAGGGTAGCGTTCTCTAAATTTACATTCGTTAAATCTGCCTCTGCAAGCAAGGCTCCTCTCAAGTTTGCTTTGTTTAAATTGGCATCATTTAAAGTGGCTCTAACTAAAGTTGCATTACTTAAATCCACTTGGGTCAAATTAGCTCCATTTAATTTCGCATTGTCCAATACTGCTTCCGTCATATTTGCATTGCTCAAGTTGGCACAAGTTAAGTCAGCACCCGCTAAGTTCATACCGCTTAAGTTTGCACCATTTAAATCTGCATTCACTAAATTTCTGGGTAAAGTTTCACCACGGAGGTCGCATCCCGGACAGCGGTTGGTTTCGATCAATTGCATGAGAGGGTCAACCTCTTGTGCTTGGGCAGAAAAAGTAATTAATAGGAAACTGGAGACAGCAAGGGTAGCAATAATGTTAATTTTTCTTACTGTTGCTCCTAACATACTAGGTCAATTCGAGGGGTCGCATATATATTATTGTGGATCTTTAATCTTGAGGAGATGCTGTAACAAAAATTGAGTTGAGGCGGAATGGGGTTATACATCGCGCGAAACGCTATCTTACAGGCTGCATCAAAATCCACCGAGCTAATGGTCGCTAATTCAGAAACTGGCGATAAAATCTGGACTCAGCAGGCTCAAACCGATCCCGAAATTGCTAGAGAATTTGGTGGAGATGGGAATCTCGAACTTTGCCCAACATACAAGATTAAGGTTGCCAGTGCATTACAAAGACTTAAGCTGGGCTTTATAAATCGCTGCTTAGGTGCGAGCCTGAGAATCCCTGTCCGTTCCTCTGCGAGGAATGGCACAATGAAACCATGTCCAAATAAGCTTTAGAACTATGCGCGTTGCCCAAAATATTACAGAACTCGTCGGCAGAACTCCTTTAGTTCGACTCAATCGCATCCCTCAAGCTGAAGGCTGCGTGGCTCAAATTCTGGTCAAATTAGAGGGAATGAACCCCGCTGCCTCCGTAAAAGACAGAATCGGGGTTCACATGATTAACGTTGCCGAACGGGAAGGACAAATCGTACCGGGAGAAACGATTTTAGTCGAACCCACTTCGGGCAATACGGGAATTGCCCTGGCAATGGCAGCAGCGGCGAAGGGCTATCAATTGATTCTGACGATGCCGGAAACGATGAGTACGGAACGGCGGGCGATGTTGCGCGCTTACGGGGCGCAACTGGAACTTACGCCGGGAAATTTGGGGATGAAGGGGGCGATTCAACGGGCGCAAGAACTGGTCGAAAGTACGCCCAAGGCTTATATGCTGCAACAGTTCAAAAATCCCGCTAACCCGGAAATTCACCGCCACACGACGGCGGAGGAGATTTGGGAGGATACGGACGGAGAGGTGGATATTTTGATCGCGGGAGTTGGTACGGGGGGAACGATTACGGGAGTGGCTGAGGCGCTCAAACAACGCAAACCCGAGTTTAGCGCGATCGCGGTCGAACCTATCAATAGCCCCGTGCTTTCCGGCGGTAGCCCCGGACCGCACAAAATTCAGGGAATCGGCGCGGGCTTCGTTCCCGAAGTCCTCAAGCTGGATCTCATCGACGAAACGATTCAGGTTTCCGATGAGGAAGCGATGCGTTACGGTCGCCGTCTGGCTCGAGAAGAGGGCCTCCTCTCGGGGATTTCTTCGGGGGCGGCGCTGTGTGCGGCGATTCAGGTCGCCAAGCGCCCGGAGAATGCGGGTAAGTTAATCGTAATGATTCAACCGAGTTTCGGGGAACGCTACCTGAGTACGCCGTTATTTCAAGATTTAGAGCGCGATCGCGAACCCGTTTTAGTATAAGTAAAAAGCGATCGCAAAGTTAACGCTAAAGTTAACCCGATCGGTCGGGGCGGGTGTGAAGATTACAACCTGCCCTCCCCATGTTCGATTGAATTACACCGAGCCATTAGTAGACATTCCGGCCTTGCGTCCGCTATCCTTGATGGGGCGCAAGGCTCCCTCAAACCCAACTACCGCTTCGCGCAATTAAAAATTAAAGATTAAAACTTAAAAATTGCTGCCCGATACCGATTTCAGCAATTTTAAACGGTAGGCGAATTTGCGCCCTCACGTACTAGGGCGTATATTTTAACAGCGATTAAGTAGGGCGAACGGCTAACAGCACGTTTAGTTGATTTTGTCAAATTGCGCCGAATCAGAATGAGGAATTGAAACTCGGGCTTCTACTGCGGTAATATTCTCCCTCACCTCCTCCTACTCTAGGTTTGAGCAATTCGATCGCACATAATTTTTTCTCGGACGGAATTTTGGAACAACGAGTGGATAAAAGTGTTTGGATTTTCGGCCTCGCGCGCGAGGGTTGCCGAGTTGCGGGCGTTACGCTCGGGTTAGCCCTGGCGCTGACCAGCTACCCAAAGCTCGCGATCGCGCAAAATGCTCGGCTCGGAGTCGTCAGGAGCCAAGAAAACGCGCCGCAATGGGCAGAAATTAGCGATCGCTTGCAAGCCGCCGGGGTCGATTACTGCGTCGTCAACCTCAGCGATCTCAAAGCTGGAGCTAATCTCAGCGATCTGAAAATCCTCTTTCTGCCTAACATCGACAATTTAAACGAAGTTCAAGTTGCAGGCTTAGAAAACTGGCTGGCAAGCGGCGGACGGGCGATTGCCACCGGACCGACAGGAGCGCTATCGCCACCGCCCGCACGCGAGAAGTTGCGATCGCTCTTCGGAGCCTATTGGGGCTTCAGTCTCAGCAACGCCGCTCCCCTAGAACCGTTGCGCGTGCGCGAGCAAGAATGGGTGCGGCAAGCCCCTCCTAACGTCCTGCGCGGTGGCGTAGTCATTCCCACGGGGCTGAACAGTCAAACCGCAGCAGTATGGCGATCGGACGGTACGCCGCCCGCCGTCGTCGTCACCGATCGCACTGCATTTTTGGGCTGGCGCTGGGGAACCCAAGTCGTCGCAGCCGCCGATTTTGATGTGTCTTGGTTGCAAGCAACCTTAAACCGTTACGGCGGCGTTGCAGGGGCTAGCGGCGCGCCCCAAGAACCCTGCCTCGCGTCGGGGGGAACGGCTCGGACTGCACCGCCGCCGCGTCCGGTTGCTCGCGCTACGCCTCCGACTCCAACTCCCCCAGCCGTCGGCGGGCGAGGAACGCCAATTAGCGCGACTCAAGCCCAACAGATGCGTCAAGAATTGACAGAAGCGATCGCGCGTTGGGAAAGCGCCTTATTAATGGCAGAAGTTGCGGTCGAAGGAAATGTATCCATGCACGCAGCGAGCGAACAATTTCTCCGCCGCGTGGATAAGGGGACAAATCCGACCGGGAGGGCGGGAACGCTCAACGCAACCCTGGCTGAGGCGCGCAGCGGACTGCAAGCCTTCGATCGCGCCCTGAGCGATCGCGACTACACCCGCGCTCGGCAGCAGGTGGAACAAGTTCGTAATAACCTCCTGAAAACCTATCCCAGCGATCGCCCGATTCGCTATCCGGAAGTGCGCGCCATTTGGTTCGATCGCGGCACGATTGTTAAGGCGCGATCGAAAGCCGATTTAGTGCCGATCTTCGATCGCCTGCAAGCCGCCGGAATCAACACCCTTTTCTTTGAAACCGTCAACGCCAGCTATCCCATCTATCCCTCGCAAATCGCCCCAGAACAAAACCCCCTGACGCGGGGTTGGGATCCCCTCGCCGCCGCGATCGAACTCGCCCACGAACGCGGAATGGAACTGCACGCTTGGGTGTGGATATTCGCCGCCGCCAACCAGCGCCACAATACCATTCTCGGACAGCCGACGGATTATCCCGGCCCCGTCCTCTCGCGCCATCCCGATTGGATTGCCACCGACAGACAGGGCAGTCGTTTCGAGCGCAACCAAAAAGCCTTTTTCGATCCCGCCAATCCCCAAGTTCGCCAATATCTTCTTTCGCTGCTCGAAGAAATTGCCACTCGTTACGCCGTCGATGGCATTCAACTGGACTATATTCGCTATCCCTTTCAGGATCCCAGCGTCAACCAGACCTATGGGTATGGGAATGCAGCGCGATCGCAATTCCAACAACTCGCCGGAGTCGATCCCGTCACCCTCGCCCCCAATAGCCCCTTATGGGAACGCTGGACGCAGTTTCGCATTCAACAGGTGGATAGTTTTGTCGCCGAAGCCGCGCAACGCCTGAGAGCCAAACGTCCCGAACTGCTACTCTCTGCCGCCGTCTTCCCGATTCCGCGAGCCGAACGCCTCGTGCGACTGCAACAGAACTGGGAAAGCTGGCTCGAGCGCGGCGATCTCGATCTGCTCGTACCGATGACTTATGCGCTCGAAAACGACGATTTCCAACGGCTTGCCACCGGATTGTTCGAGAACCAGCCCCGCAGTAACGCGCTGCTGTTACCCGGAATTCGCCTGCTGCGCCTGCCCGTCTCGACGGCTGCCGATCGCCTCCAACAACTTCGGGATCTGCCTGCTAATGGCTATGCTCTCTTCGCCGCAGAAAATTTAAGTTTAAATGTGGAAACGTTGCTGCGTCAAACTCAAGGTTCTCGCCCCAACGTACCGACCGATCCCCTTCCCCAGCGCCAACCTTTCCAAGCGGCTAATCTGCGCTATCAAACTTTGCACCGGGAATGGGTGTTTTTATTGCAGAACGGACAGTTGAATGTTGAGGAAGTTGCTCTCAAACAATGGTCGCTACAAGCGGATTTGCTGGCGACAGCGCTGAATAAACTCGCAGAAACGCCCAATGTTACCAATTTACAAGCGGCGCAGAGGACGTTAGCGAGCTTCGAGCAGCAATTTGGAACTTGGACGCGACAGTACGCGCAAGAGAGTCCGGAGCGGGTGTCAGCTTGGGAGAATCGCCTCGACGCGATCGCGCGTTTGTTGCGCTACGGACAAAATAGAGGGTTTTGAAGGCATAGCACTCACTATAATTGACAATTGACAATTGATAACGTTCGGAGCCGTTCTGATAAAATCCGCAAAATCGCCCATACCCTTGCACCTCCGATTAGGTTGATGTCATAAAAAGAGGCTTCGCCTTAAGGGAGCAATGAATTTTTACCGAAGCCCTATTTACTGGCAGTTCTTAACCTTCGCGATCGATATCGAAGGGCAGTTCGATCGCGAATTCGGTTCCTTTGCCGGGATTCGAGTGACAGTAAAGTTTGCCGCCATGTCTCTCGGTAATAATTTGATGGCAGACCGACAGACCGATACCCTGTCCCTGACCGGTGGGTTTAGTCGTGAAGAATGGGTCAAAAATTTTCGGTTGCACGGCTTCAGGAATACCGATCCCGCTATCGGCAATACGAATTGCGATCCCGCGATCGCCTATCATTTCAGTGCGAATCTTAATTGTATTGCGCGACGATGGATCGGCTTCAATCGCATCGATCGCATTGCTGAGGATATTCAGCAGCGCTTGATTGAGAAGTATGGGATAGCATTGAACTAGCGGTAGACTTTCGTAATCGCGCGCGATCGCAATTGCCGGACGCTCGGCCGTTGCTTGGAGACGATGTTGCAAAATCGTTAAAGCGCTTTCGATCCCTTCGTGGATATCGACAGGTTTTAATCCCGCTTCGTCGTAATGAGAGATGTTTCGCAGCGAAAGGACGATATCTTTGATGCGAGTGCTACCTTTGCGAGCCGATTTAATCAGTTTTTCGAGATCTCGAGTTAGGAAATCGAGATCGATTTCTTCGAGTCGTTCTTGGAGTGCTAGGGGCGGATTGGGATAGTAAAGTTGGTATTGGTTAATCAAACAGAGGAGTTCGCGAGTATAGCGATCGAGATGCTGGAGATTGGCATGAATAAAATTTACGGGGTTGTTGATTTCGCAAGCAAATCCAGCCACAAATTGCCCCAAAGCCGACATTTTCTCGCTTTTAATTAATTGAGCTTGGGTTTCTTGGAGATCGCGTAGTTTCAGTCGCAGTTCGAGTTGCGCGATCGCTTGTCGCCCCAGAACGCGCAAAGCATCGAGTTGTTCGGGACTGAGTTGTCGCGGACAGCGATCGATCGCGCAAAGCGTACCGATGGCGTAACCCTCTGGCGTAACCAGAGGCGTTCCTGCATAGAAACGAATATTAGGATCGGCGGTGACTAAAGGATTATCGGCGAACCGCTCGTCTTCAAGGGCGTTAGGAACCACGAATAGTTCGTCCGGTTGCGCGATCGCGTGGGCGCAAAAAGCAATATCTCGCGGCGTTTCAGCAGCCTCTAGCCCCAAATTGGACTTAAACCACTGTCGGTGGCGATCGACTAAACTTACCAAAGCAATGGGCGTACCGCAAATATAAGCTGCCAATTGAGTTAAATCGTCAAAGGCTTCCTCAAACTCGGTATCCAAGACGCGGTAACGATTCAGCGCTTGCAGGCGCTCTAATTCATTTTCGGGAATCGGTGGCGTTTTCATCAAAATATTGGGGCTGAAACCCCGTCCTTCTTGGGATGACATTCCGCCGGGAGAGATTGGAGAGAATAGGGGAATATCACTCTACAATCTTATCAGGTATTCTCAGGCGATTTTTGTTAATTAACTTGAGGGTTGTTTGCTAGCCACTTTCAACATGGCTTTGATTGCGTCCTAGTTTCTTTGCTTGATACAGGGCTGCATCCGCTCGACAAACTAAATTTTCGGGTTGGTTTTCTGGAGTCGGAATTATTGCTGCTATGCCTAAACTTAAGGTGACATAGGGACTCACTTCAGATTGAGGATGAGGAATTTTTAAAGATAGCACTGCTGTTCGTAGTAATTCTGATAATAAAAAAGCACCAGCTAAGGAGGTATTGGGTAAAATCACTACAAACTCTTCCCCCCCGTAACGAGCGACTAGAGCATCAGCTTGTTTGGGAACTTTTTCAATTGCTTGTGCCACTCTAAACAAACACTCATCTCCCCCTTGATGTCCGTAGTTATCGTTGTAGGATTTAAAATAATCAATATCAATCATAATTGCAGCAATAAACTTTTGTGACTTGATGTGTCGGTTCCATTCTTTTTTAATTAATTCATCAAAATAGCGGCGATTTGGGATTTGAGTAAGCTCATCTAAAATTGCAAGTTTCAATAACTTTTGGTTGGCTTTTTGCAGGGCTTCAGTCCGTTCTTCTACGCGCACTTCCAGTTCGGCAAACAAAGTTTTCAGTTGGGCTGCCATTTGATTGAACGATCTCGCTAATTCTTCAAGTTCGTATATACCTTCTACCTTAACGCTGCGATCGAGTTCTCCCCTCGCAATCGCAACGCTTGCCTGCTGCAATTTGAGAATGGGACGGGCAATCCAACGTGAAGTATAAATTCCTAAAATTGTGGCGATTGCTAGGGCTGCAAAACAGAGTAAAATAGTCGTGCGAGTATTGGCATTAATTTGTGCCATAAAATCAGATTCTGGAATAATAACTAAGACCAACCAATCTAATCCGTGTCGATCTTTCCAAGGATTGACCGAAGTGTAGTAGCGAGCATTTCCCACCTGCATTTCAAAAGACTGTTGAGTTTTAATCGATTGCCAATTCCCAAACTTTTTTTTAAAAATAGCGGCAATCGAGCGAAGCAGGGGATCGCTGCTATCAGCCACATTCAAACGCTTTGCGGTATTATTTATTATCGTGAAAGGAGGTTCTAGACTGGAACTCGCCACAATATTGCAATCTCTTTCTAAAATCAGAATTTTTCCCGTCTGACTTGCTTTTAACTGCTGTAACAACTTACTGATATTAGAGAGCAAAAAATCGGAACCCATTACCGCAATTAATTGCTGACGTTCGTCATAGACGGGGAGCGATGCGCTAATAGAAATATATTCAGGCGAACCGTCCCAGTTGTAGATTTTACTCCAGGTGAATTTGCCTACTTTCACTGCTCTGATATACCAATCTTCGGACAGAGGTTGATACTTGCCCTTATAAATTAGTTGCTGTCGATTTCCTTCCTCATCTGTTGCATAACTGTAGTTTTGATAACTGGTTCGTGGAGATACCTCGTCAATTGTCGTTTTGCCTCCATCTACCCAGCGTCCCGCTCCTGTATATTCTCCTGTCGGTAAGGCATAAAAAATATAGCTAAAGTTTTTGTATGTCTGCATTTGTTTCCATAAATAACGTCCTGTTACTTCCGAATCGCGCAGGTTAAGAATCCGATTTTTGACTGCATCGGCATTAATTTGATTAAGCTGTTGGGGAACTGCTAAGTAGGAATCTAAATGCTGCTGGATTCTAGCGTCAATCTCGCTTATTACCTGATTTGCGAGCCGATCGATCGCCTCTTGTCCATTGCGGAAGGAGAGATAGCTTACTAGCCCAACTGCGGCAAAAGTTTGCAGAAAAAATGGTACAATTAGTACGATTTGAAGGGGAAAGCTGATTTTTTTTGATAAAGGCATTGCAAATTATTTTTAGCGAGTTTAAAAAATATAAAAATATTATTTTTAATGTTTTTTTGTCGAAAAAAAGGGGGCTAAAATGCGCGATCGTACTGATTCTGGAATTCCTGAACCCTTGTCAGTAATTACCAATCTTTCAGCCACGCTCTGGCTTTGATTGTTTACATAGATCCAAAATCGACAGTCTATAGATTATAGTCTATAAAAATACCAAGACGTTTATGAGAGATTGTCATTGCCCTCGAATCGAGCCGTCGTTAGATGACGAACTTTATTTTTTCATTGGCAATAGTATAATAAATTCCGTACCTTGACCCAAGGTGGAATTGACTTCAATCGAACCTTGATGTTTTTCTACAATAATTTGCCGTGCGATCGCCAATCCTAAACCCGTCCCTTTTCCTACTGCTTTGGTGGTAAATAAGTGGTCGAAAATATTCTGTTTTATCTCCTCATTCATCCCTATCCCATTATCAGCAATGACAATTTCAACTTGACAATTCTGGATAAAAGTGGTAACTGTAATTCGGTAACAATTGGCTTTATTCTTCTTGTAACTGCATCCGTTTTTTGATTCTTCTAAGGCATCAATTGCATTCGCAAGAATATTCATAAATACCTGGTTAAGCTGTCCGGGAAAACATTCAATCTTAGGTACATTTCCATAGTTGGTAACGACTTCAATAGCGGGACGAGTTTCGTTCGCTTTGAGACGATGTTTGAGAATTAACAGAGTGCTATCAATGCCTTCGTGGATATTAAAAGGTACTTTGTAATCTCGATCGGCTCTTGAGAATGTTCGGAGTGAAGTGCTGATACTGCGGAGGCGATCGCAGCCCAACTGCAAAGAGGTAAACATCTTAGGTAAATCCTCCAGCAGATAATCCAGATCCACCGCCTCAGCGTGCGCCACAATTGCTTCACCTGGATCGGGAAGAGCTTGACGATACAGCCTCAGATGATGAGCCAAATCCTCAAATTCCTGTTTAGCTTCGTTGAGATTACCTGCAATAAAACCCACTGGATTATTGATTTCATGAGCTATCCCCGCTACAAGATTCCCCAGAGCCGACATTTTTTCGTTTTGAACCAACTGCAACTGCATCTGTTGTAGTTGGTTCAAAGCTTGCTGCAACTCTTCAGTCCGCTGTTCGACCCGCCGTTCTAACGCTTCATTGAGATTCGCAAGCTGTTGTTGAGATTGTTTGACTTCCTCAAACAGTTGTTGCAACAGCGTTTCCCGGCGTTGATTGGTTTCATCCAATTCCAGCAAATGAGCCGATGCCCGTTTTAGTTTCTGCCACAAAACCCGATTTTCCTTCTCCAATGCCTGGATTTTAGAGCGATCGCTAGTTGCTTCTATTTCCATTACTTTGTTCCTAAAAGGAGTGTCACAAACGTTTGATTATGAAACTGGCTTTCTCCAGGAATTTCAAACGGAGAAATTTCTCCATAAGTGTAGAAACCGCAGCTTGGGATCGGCATTGCCAGGAGATCGCGGATGATGGCATATTCCCGATCTGTTTTAGGTCCTAAAAGTCGTCGCCGCACGGTACAAGAGAACAGCAGTGCGGCAGCCGGAGTGTTGCCCGGATAAGCAGCTAAGGCTTGCTGGCTGGAAAGTTTTGCCGCAGTCAGAATATCATTGCGATTGGTTTGGGCAATCTGAACGATCGCCCCTTCTGGAATATCCCCATAGAACACCAGTTTGCCAGAGGCTAAATCTGATTCCTTGCTGGGCAGTCGCAGGCTGAAATGCTGCTGGTTCGGCTCAAAAACGGCCAGTCCAATATCAAGGTCTACCAGCAAATTTCCCAAATAGTGTCGATAAAAGTCATAGGCAGATTGACCGTCGATTTCATAAACTGTATTCTTATCGACTTTAGTAACTCTGCCCTTTTTACCAACAGCACACGAACCGCTGGAAACGCCGCAGGAAACCAGCAAATCTCCTGCAAACAGCAGCACAGGTGCGGCATTGCTCAACACTTCTGTTTGAAAAAACTGAAACGTTTGTTGGAAGCGATACTGATCTGCGGTCAAGCCACCGACGATCGGCACCTGCAATCCGAGCGCTTGTTTTAAGCCCTGTAACACCCCCTCGGCTCGGGTTGTTAGACTTTCAGACAGGGCAATGCACAGTTTGGGTGGCTCGGTCAGATCCGTCGTTGCTTGGGCAATCGCTTGCTGGGCTGCGGCTACCGGATCTTGCGACACACCGCGCCCCACGCCTGCCCTAATTTCGATCGTGTCGGAACTAAACAGCATCAGCGTCAGAGAATCTTCTTGAAATCCCAATACTGAGGAAAGTTCTCCATCGGTAGTGCCGCCAATCAATTCAATTCCAGCAAAGCACTGCTGGATTTGTTGCAGGATTGGGGCATGGTCAAAATGAATTGCTGCAAACAAGATCCCTGCCTTGGGGACTGTACCTGCTAGGGCATCAAGACATTGCTCTAGAACTTCGGCGATCGCAGATTGTGAATCTGGATCGCAGCTATGACCGACGACAACATTCAACATAAATTACTTCTCCTTTCTTTTAATTGCTTACGGTTAATCATCCCTGAATTGGTAGCAACAGTTTAAAAACCGTTTCTTCACCTGGTTGAGAGGAAAAGGTAATGCTTCCCCCATGTTTTTCGACGACAATTTGACGCGCGATCGCCAATCCCAAGCCTGTTCCTTTCCCGACAGCTTTTGTGGTAAATAAATGCTCGAAAACTTTCTGTTGAATCTCCTCACTCATCCCTATCCCGTTATCAGCAATAGTAATTTCTACTTGGCGATCGTCCCCTGAAGTTTGAATGATAATTTGGTTAGGATTGGCTTTGATATCGGCAAAACTTCGTCCGATATTAGATTCATCTAAAGCATCGATCGCATTGGCAAGAATATTCATGAAGACCTGATTGAGTTGTCCGGGAAAGCATTCAATGGGAGGTAGATGATCGTATTGAGTAACGACCTCGATATCTGGACGATTTTCATTAGCTTTGAGACGATGTTTGAGAATTAAGAGAGTGCTGTCAATTCCTTCGTGAATATTGAAGGTGACTTTGTAATCTTTATCGGCGCGGGAAAAAGTCCTTAAACTGGTACTGATATTTTGGATGCGAGCGCATCCCAATTCGATTGAATTGAGCATTTTTGGAAAATCTGACAGCAAATAGTTAATGTCCAATTCTTCTGCTTTTTCTTCAATTTCATAGCCGGGATGGGGGAATTTTTCGTGATAGAGTTGCAGATATTCTGTAAGGTCAGCAAAAGAGGCGATCGCTTCGTTGATATTGCCGGAAATAAAGCCAACAGGATTGTTGATTTCGTGAGCGACACCAGCGACTAGATTTCCTAATGCTGACATTTTTTCGCTCTGGACTATTTGTAATTGCGCTTGTTGTAAGTCCAGTAAAGCTGTTTCTAATTCTTGAGACTTTTGTTTTACAGCGATTTCTGCTTGTTTGCGGTTGGTAATATCTAATAACAAACCATCCCAGATAATAGTTCCATCAGTTTCTTTAATTGGATTGGATGAGGCTTGAACCCATTTTAATTTACCGGAACGAGTAATAACCCGTCCTTGATATTGCCAAGATTCTAATGTTTGAGCGGACATTGCCACAGATTCTTGAAAATAGGCAACATCTTCTGGGTGGGTTAAGGATAGTAATCTATCTGCATCGGCTTCCACTTCCTCTGGAAAAATCTCGTAAATTCCATAGCAGCCCGGACTAACATAGTTAAATTTAGGAATGCCCTCTGGAGAGAGTTGAAATTGATAGATCATCCCCGGTGCGTTCTCAGCAAGGCGTAAAAAGCGCGCTTCGCTTGCTTGTAAATTACTGTAGAGTTGTGCATTTTCTAGAGAAATTGCCGATTGGGTACAAAGTAAGTCAATACTTTGCAAGCGATCGCTGGTAAATACCCCGCCAGTATATTGATTTTCGAGGTAAATAATCCCAACCAATTTCCCTTGATTCATGATTGGCGTGCAACAAACACTTTGGGGTTGATGGGTTAGCATATAGTGACCAATTATTCCAGAAACTTCTGTTTTTAAGCGATCGATGACAACGGTTTTTTGAGTATTTTTGACGTAATAAATTAGAGGTTTTGGCAGGTCTGTGTAAGTCTCTAGAAGATGAGAATTAAGAACAGTTTTTATGTCATTTTCTGAGTTCTCTTGACGATCGACCGAAGTTATTGCCCTGACTTGCAAATTTCCGGCTTGGAGGAGAATCAGTGCTGATTTTTTTGCTCCCGAATTTTCTAAGAGAATGCGGGTGAGATTCGCCATCAATTCATCGAGTTCGATGCTGCTGGAAATGGCTTGAGCGGCTTTGAGTACAGAGGCGAAATCGAGCGCATCGGAAATGCTGCTACTGCTATGAGAACTGCCAGTAGACGTTGAAGTGACGGTAGTCGCGGCGATCGTTTCTCTGGGATTGAGGCTGAGTCGTCGCTGTTGCAGGATCGGTTGCAGCAGTTGGGGATAGCATTTTTCGAGGCGATCGGTTTTGGCTTTGGCTCCCCAGCGGGCGTAGCAGTAGTAGGCTTCTTGCATATAACCTGCTGCAACTTTTTCTTTGCCCCAATCGAGGTAAAACTTAGCAGCGAGTTCGTTGGCTAATGCTTCTTCTTGGATGTATTCGTTTTCTTTAGCGAGTTGGATGGCGCGATCGTACCAATCCCCAGCTTTGTAATACTTTCCTAAAACTCGGTATTTCTCGGCTTCGACTAAATCGTATTTATGTTGGTGATTCATGGGAGCGTGGTTTGCCCATTGCTGTAAAAGAGTTTGGTTTTGTTCCACCCGCTCTAATGTAGTTGATATCTCGTCTGCGCTTTGAGTCAATTTTGCTATGGAAACCAAAGAATCATACAAATAAAATGCAGGTTCGCCAACTGTACTTGCACCTCCCATAAAATAATTTCTGCACTCAACTGCATGGTTGTTTGCTTCTTCAATTTCCCCAAATAACAAGCAAAGAATTAACTTATATATATAAATCATATAGAGTCCATGCCAATCATTTGCAGCGCGCAGCAGTGGCAGAAACTCTGTTTCTTGTAGAGCCGATCCAGACAAAATAGTGGGACGCTCCGCAAAGCCCAATAAATTTAAAATCATTTGCCAGTAGATCAGACAGTAATTAGCCGACCCTAATTGCTTTAGTTGCACTAAAGCATGGTAGTAAGTGCGTGTATTTTGCTCTAAGTCGGAAAGGGGTAAACCGCAATAAAAAGAATTTCGACAGAAACTTTGACCGCAATATCCGACATATTCTAGGTTGCCGATTTCTAGCCCAAGCGTGTATCCCTTCTCTAAGAAAGGTAATGTTTCTTTGATGTGATATTTGCGGTGGAGAATAAAACCACCTAACAACAAAAATACTTCAGGTTTAGTCGCTTTAGCATCAAATTTTAAAACGAGATTCAATGCTAACTGACCAAACTGTGCCGCTAAATCTATATCCTTTTGAATGTTCGAGAGAACCAGGCTGTAGCAAGCATAGTTAGCCGCAGAAACAGATGTATTACCGTATTGCAGAGATAATTTGACGAGCAAGGTCGTTAATAATGGATACAAAAGAGAGCCACAGGTGTAAGCTGCTGCCATGATACTACTAGCAATTTGGGTAATAGCTATTGTGTTCGCATCTGTCATTACAGGGAACTCGGCAAAATCTTCAACTTTCTGGTTTCCAATGATTGTGCTAATTTCTTGGATTGATTGCTGTACATCTTCCATAGTAGGTGCTTCGGTCATTGGTATCCCTAATTGTTGTAAGATATCCATGCCCAGCGCTAGCACTTCATCGAGTTGACTTTGGGAGGTCTTAAATTGAATCTTAATGCGATAAACATTGACCTTTTCTAGTAAGGTATGAGCCTGTTCGATGACTGTTTCAATAAACTGTTCCATCACTGCAAAGTCACCGCACAGAAACGCAAACTCAGCCGTTAATTCGTGAAATTCCAGCGTCAGTTCGTATTGCTGCTGCCAAGCTTGCTCGCCCAGCAAAGATAGCCCAATATTGGTATATTCACGACCTGCTTGATAAGCCGTCGCACTTCTAGCTTTGCGACTGGCAATGAGATTGAGTTTAGCGAGTTCGTAGCCTTGGGTAGGCTGGGTAATCAGAGAAGTTCCGTGATTTAATTGATCGAGCAGTTCAAAAATGCGTTCTTCTCTAGCTTCTGAGGAAATTTGCTGTAACAGTAGTTGCCCGATCTGGTAATGAGTTATTTGTTTTTGTTCGTCTGGAATGAGAGAATAAGCCGCTTGTTGAACGCGATCGTGTAGGAATTTGTAAGAAACGGTCGTTTGTGCCGAGCGATCTATCGATGACGCATCTTGATAAAATTTATAAACGTCATTTTGCGGCAGGATTAAGCCTTCTATTAAAGCCGCCCATAGTGCGGTAGAAGCCTCAATTTGGGATTGTTCGGAGACGATAGCCAGCGTGTCTAAATCGAATTGAGCACCAATACAAGCTGCCAACTTTAGGATAGTTTGGGTAGCATTGGGCAGTTTCTGCAATTGTGCTGCCATGAATTCTACCACATCGTCGGTCAGGGCTAATGCCTGGACTTGGGTCAGATCGCATTGCCAATAACTCAGTTCGCGATCGAATTCGATCGCGCCTTCTTGATATAACGCTTTGAGAAACTGCGTGGTAAAGAAGGGATTTCCTTGGGTTTTTCGAGCGACAATTTCGGTCAGAGGTCGAGCGATCGCGCTTTCGCAATTCAACGTATCGGCAATGAGTTGATTGGTGTCTTCCACACTTAACGCTCGCAAAGTAATTGTATTGGATATTGTGCCGGATTTAACGATTTTATCGAGCGCTAACATCAAAGGATGGGCGGGCGAGACTTCGTTGTCTCGATAAGCTCCTAAAACTAACAAATACCTCGCATCGTTCATTAAATATTTTAATAATTCTAGCGATGCCGAATCTGCCCATTGCAAGTCATCGATAAAAAGCGTTAAAGGATGTTCCTTCTGGGCAAATACCCCAACAAACTTTTGAAAGAGTAGGTTAAAGCGATTTTGGGCAGCACTGCCGGAGAGTTCGGGAACGTCAAGCTGTTTGCCGATGATGGTTTCTAATTCGGGAATGACATCAATAATGACTTGACCGTTTTCGCCTACTGCCTCGATAATTTTAGTTTTCCAAACCGCGAGTTGGGCATCGCTTTCTCCAAGGAGTTGCCCGATTAAATTGCGGAAGGCTTGGACAAAGGCAGAGAAAGGAATATTACGATTAAATTGGTCGAATTTGCCTTTGATAAAGTATCCCCGTTGCCGTACAATGGGTTTATGAACTTCGTTAACGACGGCAGTTTTACCGATGCCTGAAAATCCGGCAACCAGCATCAGTTCTGTATTACCCTCTGCAACACGATCGAAAGCTGCCAACAATTGTGCAATTTCCACCTCCCGTCCGTAGAGTTTTTCCGGGATAATGAAGCGATCGCAAATATCGTGTTGGGCGATCGCAAAGTTCTCAATCTTACCCGTTTCTTGAAGTTGATACAGACAAGTTTCTAAATCGTGTTTCAACCCCAAAGCACTCTGATAGCGGTTTTCTGCATTCTTCGCCATCAATTTCATGACAATGTTTGCTAACACTTGGGGAATTTTTTGTGTTTTCCCTAAGTCAGGCGGAGTTTTGGCAAGATGACAGTGGACTAACTCCATCGGGTCAGTCGCTTGAAAGGGAAGTTCTCCGGTCAGTAATTCAAATAATGTGACTCCCAAGGCGTAAAAATCACTGCGGTAGTCGATGCCTCGATTCATCCGTCCGGTTTGTTCGGGAGAAATATAAGCAAGCGTTCCTTCAAGAACGTTAGGATTTTTAATTTCTTGGGTTTCTTTCGGTAATAATGAGGCAATACTGAAGTCGATTAATTGAAGCTGTTTGCTGTCAGGATGAATTAGAATATTGGCGGGTTTTATGTCTTTATGGATGACTCGGTTTTGCCCCAGTCCGTGCAGAATTTCTGCTAATTGACTAGCGAGAATGAGATACTGTTCTAAGGAAATTTCGACTTGACCTTTGAGCCATTGTTCTAACGAAATATACCCTTCATCCGGCATTACCAAGGCGTAGCCATTGCCGTAGGATTCTAAAGCTAAGGGTTTGACGATTCCTGGTAGATTGAGATTTTGCGCGATCGTATATTGATTGCGAAATTGTACTAATTCGCTAAAACTGGGGTAAGGGTTTCGCAAAAATTTCAGGATGACGGGTTTTTTATCGAATTGGCGGATTGCACGATAGACGAGGGTGCGACTCCCTTGGTAGAGATTGTCGCTGAGGAGGTAACCGTCAAGATGTAAAGTTATTGCCATCATAATTTTAATCTTGTCATTAGTTTTGACTGAGAGTTAAAGCGCTTTGTTGGAGTATTGGTGAGGATTTACCTCAGAGGAAGGGCAATTTCAAACTCAGTTCCTTCTCCTAGGTGGGAACGAACGACGATCGCACCATCATGTTTTTCTACAATAATTTGCCGTGCGATCGTCAATCCTAACCCTGTTCCTTTTCCGACAGCCTTTGTTGTAAACAAATGGTCGAATATCTTCGCTTTTAAATCTTCACTCATTCCTTTTCCGTTATCTAAAATTTGAATTTTGATAACATCATTTTCAGAGACAAAAACCGTTTTTATGATGATTCTTTGAGGATGGCTTTGCAAGTTTTTATAGGGAGTCTTCCGCGCCATTTCATCAAACATATCAATCGCGTTGGCGAGAATGTTCATGAACACCTGATTAAGTTGACCTGGAAAGCATTTAAACGTAGGAATATTTCCGTAATCTGTCACAACTGCAATCGCTGGGCGCTTATCATTCGCTTTCAAACGATGCTTAAGAATCAAAATTGTGCTATCAATTCCCTCGTGAATATCAAAGGATACTTTGCAATCTTTGTCGGCTCTAGAGAAGGTTCTGAGACTGTTACTGATGCTGCGGATGCGATCGATTCCTAGTTGCATTGAGCTAATTAACTTCGGCAGGTCTTCCTGGACATATTCGAGTTCGATCGCTTCTATCTCGTCTTGAATCGTAGCAGTGGGATTGGGATATTCCTGCTGATATCGTTCGATCAAGCCAAACAGGTCGTTAATGTAATCAAGCGCAGGTTTTAAATTCCCTGCAATGAAGCTAACCGGATTATTAATCTCGTGCGCTACTCCTGCTACTAAGTTGCCCAAGGCTGACATCTTTTCGCTTTGTACAAGCTGTAACTGAGCGCTTTGTAGGTTTTCTAAAGCCTCCTCTAAATCCCGTGTCTTTTGTTCTAAAGCTTGTTCGGCAATTTTGCGATCGCTAATATCGATTAACATTCCATCCCAAATAATTCGTCCATTTTCTCTGATTTCGGGTTGAGAGGCGGCTTTGACCCATTTCACATTTCCATTAGGAGTAATAATTCGCCACTCATGACGAAAGGGGGTGAGCGCTTGCGCCGACTCGATAACTGCCTGAAAAGCCTCTGCTCGATCGTCAGGATGTTCAAAGTCCCGCAGACTGAATTTTCCAGACATCACATCCTCAGCGGATACCCCGTAGAGCGTCTGGCAACCCGAACTTACATAAGGAGTGGAAGCAGAACCGTCAGCTTCAATCTGAATTTGGTAAATTAAGCCCGGTACATTATTGGCAAGCTTCTGAAATCGCGCCTCGCTAGCTTGCAATTGCTGTAATGATTGCTCGAGTTGTCGGGCATATTGTTGTGAAAGCGAGTACAGTCGAGCATTTTCTAAGGAGATGGCAGCTTGAGCGCATAATAGGTTGAGAAGTTCGACGCGATCGCGGGTAAATGCACCTGCGACCAGATTGTTCTCCAGATATACGATGCCCAGCAGCTTACCTTGGTGCAAAATCGGACTGCACAAAATACTCTTAGGCTGTCGAGTTTGGATGTAAACATTAGGGCTTAACTGAGGATGTGTCATCGCATTGCCGATGACAGCAGGTTGTAAGCTGCGCTTGACGCTGTTGATTAAGCTAATCGGCACTTCCTCGCTAGACTCGACAGGCACAGGAGTCGATCGCACCTCAGCCTCAATCTGATTGGCAGCAGAGAGTTCGGCAACGGCTCGGACGGTTAACACCTCGTCCTCTTGCAACATTAGCACGCACTTATTGCCGCCTGCGGTTTGCATCACTGTATGCAGCAGGGTTGAGAGCAGTTTGTTGAGTTCGATAGTGCTGGATAGGGTTTGGGAGGCTTTGAGGATAGCCGCCAGATCGAGGGAATCGGAAAGGCTAGTGGAAGATGAATTTGTAACAGTAACGGTTCCGACTGGAAAGACTGTTTCGTTGACCGATAGGGCGGTGCGAGTGGGTTGAAGAATTGGAGCCAGCAGTTGCGGGTAGCGGGTTTCCAGGTCTGAGACTTTGGCTTTAGCACCCCAGCGAGCATAGCCGTAGTAGGCTTCAATCATATACTCTCGGGCAATACGCGGTTTGCCCCAGTTGAGGTAAAACTTCGCGGCTAGTTCGTTGGCAAGTGCTTCTTCCTGAGTGTATTCGTTGGCTTTGGCTAGAGCGATCGCGCGATCGTACAAATCTGTCGCTTCCAAAGCTTTACCGGAAATAACCGCCATTTCAGCAGACAGTAGTAAATACTTATGCAGAAAGTTTTCTGGACAACTATCTGCCCAAGCTTTGAGGTGCTGCTGCTGCTGTTGTAAAACGTCCCAGTACAGTTGTCGATCTGTCTGAGTCGCCTTTGGATAAAGTGCAGCCAGACTTAGCGGGTAATAAAAGTGGTACAAAACGATCGGAAAGAAGCCCGCATTGGTAGGCAACGTTGGCTCTGCTTCTTTCGCCGCCGCGACAGCATCAGCATAGTGACCGTAGAGATACGAAAGTTGCAACTTTAAAAAGCAGTACCAGTTGATTCCATGCTCAAAGTTTCGTTTTTCTCGCCAAACTTGGATGTAAGGAAGCTCTGACTCATCATCATCACTATCTTGGTCGTAGAGTAAATCTGTGCTATGAGAAGCGTCTTGCAAATTCAGGAGGAACTGCCTTTGTAGAGTGAAAGCATACAGCATATTGGCATCGTTCACGCCCCGTACATAACCGAGATACATCTCAGTCTCTGCATAAACAGTAGACAGGCAATCCCCCTTGATAATCATGGCCCATATTAAGAATGAAACAGCCCAGACCCCAAATACAACGTCTCCTCCTTCCTGGCTAGTTTGAAACGCCTGACGAGATATAGAAAGATTCGTTTTTAAGTGTCGATTGTAAGGATTGATGGTATGAGCAAAGATGTTGTTAGTTTTGAAGATAAACTTCGTACTATTAAAATGACGATCGAGCTTGAGTGCTAATGTGCCAAATTCATAGGCTTTTTGATACTCTCCTTTGCTGGCAAGGCTCATACCATAGAGACAGTATGCAAAACCAGACGCTTCAGCATTGCCATGCGTTAACGAAGTATCGATCATCTTCAGCAAGCTCAAGTAAGAGAGGGATTGAGCGCCTCCCATATACGCCGCTGCCCAAATATCCGCCAGTAAACTCATACAGACCTTCGGGTTTGGCTCGACTATTTCGGGCAGATCGAACAACTCGGAAGGAGAAACAGCAGCCAGTTTAGCCTCTAGCCGCTCCAATTGACTTTGAATTTCAGCTTGTTGCTCTGCCTCTGTACGCGGCAAAGGCATACCAAGAATACTTAGACCTTTCAATCCATCGTCAAAACTTCCTCGGATGTTTTCCCCTTGCGTCATCTTCAGATACATCTCGATCCCATAGATGTCAGCTTTCTCAAAGGTAGCCCGAGCATGACTCAAAGCTAAATCAAACCATTGCTCTGCCCGTTCGAGATTACCTGTTAAATATTGGCACTCTGCTCCCTCTCGATACAGGTCAAAGGTTAATTGATAATGAGTATCCCAGCTATCTTCTGCCAGCAAATCTATCCCAGATTTGAGGTAATCAACAGCAGCTTTATAAGCAGTTGAAGCCTTTGCTTTTTTTCCAGCTATCAAATTCAGTTGAGCAATGTTATCCTTTTCGGATTGTTGCAGGGGAATTTCGCTCCCTTTATTAAGTTGATTAACAATATCGAAAATTTTTGATTCAATGGTTGCAGAAGATGTACTCTTGAAGAGTAATTCTCCTACTTTTAGATGGGCTGACTGCTTCTGGGAATCAGGAATGAGAGAATAGGCAGCTTGTTGTACGCGATCGTGCAGGAATCGGTAGGCAACAGATGGGAGAATAGATGAAATAGATGAAGGTTTTGTCGTATCCGTTTCATGCGTGGGGTATACGTTACCAAAGAATTTGTAGACATGGCTTTGAGGCAAAATCAACCCTTCCTGTAACGCTTTCCACAAGTGAGTAGCAGTTTCTTCTTGGGTTTGTTCTGACACGATCGCCAATGTATCGAGATCGAATTGATTGCCGATACAGGCAGCGAGTTTAAGAACGTTCTGAGTGGCAACCGGTAACTTCTGAAGCTGAAGTGCCATAAACTCCACTACATCATCGGTGAGCGCTAGCGATCGCACGTTTGCCAGATCGCATTGCCAGGAACCGACCTCCCAGTTAAAGGCGATCGGTCCATCTTCGTGTAGTGCCTTCAAAAACTGTGTGGTAAAAAATGGATTACCCTGGGTTTTTTGATAAACCAATTCTGTCAAGGGCAGGGTCAGTTCGCTCGAACAACTGAGTGCATCAGCAGTCAAATGATTGACATTGCGCTGACTTAAAGGCGCTAAAGTTAGGGTATTAATATGAATCCCAGCCTTCCGAATATCGTCTAGTGTCAGCATCAGCGGATGGGCTGGGAAAACTTCATTATCTCGATAAGCACCAATAATAAATAAATAATTCTGCTCGACATTGGTTAGTAACAGTTTCAGCAAACTCAGAGAAGCAGAATCAGTCCACTGTAAATCGTCGAGAAACATCACCAGTGGATGCTCCTGTGTAGTGAATACGGCAATAAACTTTTGGAACAGTAGATTAAACCGATTTTGGGCAGCACTACCTGAAAGCTCCGACACCGTTGGCTGTTTGCCAATAATCTGCGCGAGCTCGGGAATCACCTCAATCAACACTTGACCTTGCTCGCCCACCGCTTCGAGAATCGACGCTTTCCATTGCGCCAATCGTGTATCGGATTCACACAGGAGTTGCCCCATGAGGCTACGAAAAGCTTGAACAAAAGCAGAGAAGGGAATGTCGCGGTTGAACTGGTCGAATTTCCCTTTAATGAAGTATCCTCGTTGCCGCACGATGGGTTTATGAACTTCATTCACCACCGCCGTTTTGCCAATCCCCGAAAAGCCTGCGACTAACATTAACTCTGACGCACCTGTGGCAACCCGCTCAAAAGCATTCAGCAAGGTTTGAACTTCGGCTTCTCGTCCGTAGAGCTTTTCCGGGATCAGGAAGCGATCGCACATATCCCGTTTCCCAATCGCAAAGTTCTCAATCTTGCCCGTTTCTTGAAGTTGCTCCAGACAAGTCTCTAAGTCGTGTTTCAACCCCAAAGCACTCTGATAGCGAGCTTCGGCATTTTTTGCCATCAGTTTCATGACAATGTTTGCTAAAGTTTTGGGTATTTCTTTACTAAAGGGAGCGGGAATTTTGGCAATATGAGAGTGAATTAACTCCATTGGGTCTTTGCTCTCAAAAGGGAGGCATCCCGTTAGCAGTTCGTAAAAGGTAACGCCAAGGGCATAAAAGTCGCTGCGATAGTCGATCCCCCGATTCATTCGTCCGGTTTGTTCGGGGGAGATATAAGCGAGGGTTCCTTCGAGGGTGTTAGGGTTTTGGATTTCTTGGGTTTCTTTGGGGAGTAATGAGGAGATGGAGAAGTCAATCAGTTTGACTTGTTGGGTTTCGGGGTGAATCAGGATGTTAGCCGGCTTGATGTCTTTGTGAATGACACGGTTTTGGTAGAGTTGGTGGAGGATTTCTGCGAGTTGAATGCCAATCTTGAGAAAGTTTTCCGAGGACAAGCCATTACCGGTAACGAATGAGCGAAGGGAAATATACCCCTCGTCAGGCATAATTAAGGCATAGTTGTTACGGTAGGGTTCGAGGGCTAAAGGTTTGACCGTTCCGGGGAAGTCGAGATTTTTGGCAATGGTGTACTGGTTGCGAAATTGTAGCAGTTCGCTAAAGCTGGGGTATTCGTTGCGTAAGAATTTGACGATGACAGGAAACCCATCAGCGTTGCGAATTCCCCGGTAGACAGAGGTGCGAGAACCGCAGTAGAGTTGCTCGGTCAGTTGATAGCCAGGGAGAGCAGTGGGTATACTGGTCATCATGGGTATTGGGAATATCGAGAAGTGTTAGAGAGGAGTTTGTGTAGATCTTACTCTCACTATTCCCAAAGTTCCAACTAACACTCATGGCTGGAGGGGAATTTCCATTGTAAACTCTGTGCCTTGACCTAGAACGGAATTACAGGTGAGGGTTCCGCCGTGCTGTTCTTCGATAATTTTACGGGCGATCGCTAACCCCAATCCCGTGCCTTTACCCACGCCTTTGGTGGTAAATAAATGCTCGAAAATTCTTTCTTGTAACTCCTCGGCAATACCATCCCCGTTATCTTTAATCCGAATTTCTACCTTGTTTTGTTCGCGGTTAAGCTGAGTGCAAACCTCGATTTTTTGGGGATGGACTTCGAGTTCGAGATAGCCGCGTTTCTGGGCGACTTCATCTAACGCATCGATCGCGTTAGCCAGAATGTTCATAAATACTTGATTTAACTGCCCCGGAAAACATTCAACTGCCGGAATTCGATCGTAATTTTTGATGACGGAGATTGCCGGTCGCTGTTCGTTGGCTTTGAGGCGATATTTTAAAATGAGTAGGGTACTGTCGAGGCCAGCATGGAGATCGGCGGTAACGGGATGTTCGCTATCGGCCCGAGAAAAGGTTCGCAAGCTATTACTAATGGATTTAATGCGATCGATCGCGCCTCGCATCGCTTCGAGCAGTTTAGGTAAGTCTTCCACTACGAACCCTAAGTCAATGTCTTCAGCATTTTCAAGGACAGCCGCCGGAGGAGAGGGAACGCATTCTTGATAAAGTTCTAAATGAGATAATACATCTTGAATATAATCTCGCGTGTTGCTAAGGCTGCCGTTTAAGAAACCGATGGGGTTATTAATTTCGTGGGCGACACCTGCGACTAAGTTGCCCAAAGAAGCCATCTTTTCGCTCTGAACGATTTGGAGTTGGGACTGTTCGAGTTGTTGGGTGTAGTCTTGCGCTTCTTGGTAAAGTCTTGCGTTTTCGAGGGAAATGGCTGCTTGAGAGCAAAGAAAATTGAGAACGAGCAGGCGTTCTGTGGTGAAAGCCCCTCGAGCGAGTCGATTTTCTAAGTAGAGTAGTCCGACGAGGTTGCCGCGATCGAGAATGGGCTGTACTAAAAGGCTTTGGGGATGGTGGCGCTCGAAATAAGGATCGATAACGGGTAGATTATCCGCAAGAGCGTCGAGTGCGATCGCTTCGAGCGTATTTTTAACGTATTGAATCAGTTTGACGGGAAGTTCGTTATAGCCTTCCAACGCTTGGGAGTTGAGTTGGGTACTTTGGAGCGTTGCAACAGCTTCTACGTGCCATTCACCGGCGCGATCGGGCAAAATTAACGCACAACGCTCTGCTCCCGCATTTTGCAACATGATTTCCGTCAATTGAGCGATCGATTCTTCAAGTTTGAGGGGACTAGAAATGCTTTGAGCGGCTCTAATCACGGCTGCAAAATCTAACGTATTATTCAGGCTGGAACTCGAGGAGCGAGTGATGCTATTGGTCGAAGTTTGAAGTCCAATCTTCGGCGTTGCTAGGGTAGCTAGAGTGTCGAGAAGATTGAGCGGTTGCGAGGCTGAGTGAAGGATGGGGTAGAGTAAAATCGGGTAGCGGCGTTCTAAGTCGTCGGTTTTGGCTTTCGCCCCCCAACGGGCATAGCAGTAGTAAGCTTCCTGCATATAACTTGCGGCAATTCTTTCTTTTCCCCAAGCGAGGTAAAATTTCGCGGCTAATTCGTTAGCGATCGCTTCTTCTTGGATGTACTCGTTTTCTCTCGCTCCGGCAATGGCTTTATCGTATAGCTCGATCGCTTCGAGTTTGCGATCGAGAACGCGACTTTTTTCAGCTTCTACCAAATCGAATTTATGTTGGTAGTTCATGGGTGCGTATTTCGTCCAAAATTGTTGCAATGTAGCCTGATTTTGTTCGACTTGTTGCCATTGCTCGGAATTGCCAACTTCTGAAGGGAGTAACTCCGATAAGATCGCTAGAGATTCGTAAAAATAAAAAGCAGGTTCTGCAACTGTTCCGATAATAAAGGACAAGTTTCTTCCCCATTTATTTAAGGACTTCAGACTTTTTAGATCTCTGAATAAATATCCCAACATTAACTTCAGCAAATAAATATGGCAGGACTCCATAAGTTTAAAGCTATCCGGATTCTCTGCAATAATCTCTGATTCTTGATAAACTTCACCCGATAAAATAGTTGGATTTTCAGAAAATCCTAATAAATTCAAAATGCACTGCCATTGAACTAACCAAAAGCCCATTAAGTGCATCGCGTTACTTCTATGAGTGCGAGCCTCTTGTTCGAGAGCGTTCAAAGGAAGACCTGCCCAAAACGAAGCACCAAAGTAGTTTAAGGCATTATAGGCTAGATATTCGGAGTTTCCAACTTCTAGGGCGAGTGTATATCCTTCTCGATTAAGGGGAAGTATTTTTCGGATGTGGCATTTACGGTGGATGAGCGAAGCAGTCAGCGTAATAAAGAGTTCTGGTTTTATTTCTTTAATTCCAAACTTTTCTGCGAGTTTGTAGCCTAGGTTTCCAAATTTTACGCCGGTTTCGATATCTTTAAGAGAGATACAGACAAAACGACCGTAAGAGCCGTAACTCATTGGAGATTCAAACGTATTTCCATGTTTGATTGAGGCTTTTACGGCTGAGGCTAAAATAAAAATATGACAATTCGGGTTGATGAAGAAAGTAATCCCAAAAATCATTTTTGCTACTTTAGCGATCGCGATTTGATGACGATCTGTCGTGAGAGGAATATTGACTAAATCTTCAATGTCGCGATCGCCAATCAGTTGTGCGATCTCAGCCACCTCTCGACCAATCTCTGCTTCGGTGGGCAACTTAGGAACCATTAAGCCTAGCTGTTCTAAAATATCCAAACCCAGAGCGAGCGCTTCAACTAATAAATTTCGAGAGATAGTGGCTTGAATCTGAGTTAGGTAGACCTCAATGCGATCGAGGAGCGTTTTTGTTTTCTCTAAAACGGTCAAAATTAACGCTTCCATCGCTTCATAGTCGCCGCACAAGGAAGTTAATTCAGCCGCTAAGTTATGAAGTTTCAACGTCAAGTCATATTGTCGTTCCCAAGCATTTTCCCCTAATAAGCCAATCCCAATTTCTGCATAACGCCTGCCCGCATTATAAGCTGTTGAAGTTCGGGCGCGGCGAGTCGCGATCGCATTCAGTTCTGCCAAGCGATCGCGACTCGCTTGCTCCTCGATCGAATCTTTACCTGCGTTTAACTGATTCACCAATTCAAAAATTTGTTCCTCCTGCTGTTCCGGGGGAATTTTAGCTAGGAGAAGCTGCCCGATACGATAGTGGGTTTGCGCTCTTTCAGCTTCAGGAATAAGGGAATAAGCTGCTTGTTGTACCCGGTCGTGGAAGAATCGATAAGTAATATTTTGATGGGGTTCGGATTGTGCTTCTCCTTCCTCATAGCTCGCATAAAACTTATAGATTTCGCTTTGCGGTAAAATTAGCCCTTCCTGCAAAGCCTCCCACAACCCCAGGGCAACTTCAGCTTTATTTTTTTCAAGAACAATAGCTAACGTTGCCAAGTCAAATTGAGCGCCGATACAAGCAGCGATTTTTAAGCTTTCTTGACTGCAAGGCGATATTTTTTTTAACTGTTGACCCATAAACTCGACCACATCACTGCTGAGGGTTAGAGTTTTTAAATGGGTAATATCGCATTCCCAATAGCCGCGAGTCTCAAAACGATTCCCGCGCGGCGCGCACTTAAAAGTGAGGTGGCGCTCGTCGTATAAAGCTTTGAGAAACTGAGTGGTAAAAAAAGGATTCCCTTGGGTTTTAGCGTTAATAATTTCAGTGAGAGGCATCACCAGAGAAGGCGAGCAACGTAAAGTATCTGCAACTAACTGATTGATAACGCGCTGTTCGAGCGGAGTAAGCGTTATGGTATTGACAATATGCCCGCCTTGTTTTAATTCTTCAACCATTAACATCAAGGGATGTGTGGGAGAAACTTCACGATCTCGATAGGCTCCGAGTAACAGCAGACATCGAATATCTTGCATCAACAGTTTCATCAACCGCAACGAGGCTAAATCGGCCCACTGAAGGTCATCGAGAAAAATAACGATGGGATGTTCCGGGCGGGCAAATACTTCAATAAACTTTTGGAAGACTGAGTTGAAGCGATTTTGGGCAGCAGAACCGGTGAGTTCGGGAATGACTTCAATTAAAACCTGTCCGTTGTCGCCGACTGCTTCTAAAATTTGGTTGCGCCATTGGGCGATTTTTGCGTCGCTATCGGCTAGGAGTTGCCTCATTAAGTCTTTAAAGGCGTACACAAAAGCTGAAAAGGGGATGTTGCGGTTGAATTGGTCGAATTTACCTTTAATAAAATAACCGTGCTGGCGGGTAATGGGTTTGTGAACTTCGTTGATGACGGCGGTTTTCCCAATCCCAGAAAATCCAGCCACTAACATCATTTCCGAAGCGCCAACCGCGACGCGAGCGAAGGCGGCGCGTAATTGAGCAACTTCTGCTTCGCGTCCGTAAAGTTTTTCCGGGATAATAAAGCGATCGCATATATCCCCCTGCCCTAACTCGAATTCAGTAATGCTGCCCGTTTCCTGCCACTGCTGAAGGCATTGTTCGAGGTCGTCTTTGAGTCCGAGGGCGCTCTGATAGCGCTCTTCAGCATTTTTCGCCATTAATTTCACCACAATTCCCGAAACCGTCGCTGGAATCTGGGGCGCGATTTGGTGGGGCGGAATCGGATTTTTGGCGATGTGTGCGTGAACTAACTCTAGGGGATCTTTCTCGGTAAACGGGAGTTGTCCGGTTAGCAGTTCGTAGAGGCTGACTCCCAAGCTGTAAAAGTCGGTACGGTAATCGATGCAGCGATTCATTCGTCCGGTTTGTTCGGGGGAGATGTAGGCGAGGGTTCCTTCTAAAAGGTGGGGATTTTGGAGTTCTTGATTTTCTTTGGGTAAGAGCGTGGCAATACTAAAGTCAATGAGTTTGATTTGTTGCGTTTCTGGATTAATAAGAATGTTAGCGGGCTTAATGTCTTTGTGGATGGTGCGCTGCTCGTGGAGGTCGTGTAGGATATCGGCAAGTTGGATGGCAATGTTTAATACATTAATCCAGTCGAGTTTCTGCGATCGCGCGTATTGTGCTAAGGAGATACTGCCGTTATCTTCCATCACGAGAGCGTAGCCGTTTTGCCAGGGTTCGAGGCTGATGGGGCGAACGATTCCTTCGATGGCAAGGTTGCACGCGATCGCGTATTGATTGCGGAATTGAACGATTTCGTTGAAGCTGGGGTAAGTTTGCCGCAGGACTTTAATGACCACCGGACGTAGCCCGGACAGTTGTTTGGCGCGGTAAACCAGCGTTCTGGAACCGGTGTAAAGTTGCTCGGTTAGGACGTAGCCCGGTAGGGTGGGTAGGGTTGTCGTGTCGCCAGTGAGTGGTGTCATAGTCCGAGAGGATTATCTTCGATCTCTTGTTTAGTATTCCCTCAGCGATGGCGATTGACTTTTCCTCCCAACACAATAATTTAAATAGAGTTCAAATAAGGCTTAATAACGGCGATTTTTGGCTCTCTCGACATTACATGGAGCTAAAGCGCTCCATCACCGGTAGCTGGAATAAGGGAACGGTGAATGTCACCGTCGAACCCAATTCTTCACCCATGCTAAAAAAGTCAATCGTTCCTCCCATTGCTTCGATCAGTTTTTGGGAAATTGCTAAGCCTAAGCCCGTACCGCCGTAGGATTTGGTGCGCGAACCGTCCACTTGGCTGAAGTTTTCAAAGAGTTTGTCGAGTTTTTCAATCGGTACGCCAATCCCGGTATCGGCAACGCGAATCAGTACCGTTCCCGGAAATTCGCGATCGTGCAGTTTGATGCGCTTCTTCATCACTTCTGCGGAAATGGTTACGCCGCCTTCATGAGTAAATTTGATGGCATTACCGACGAGGTTGAGCATTACTTGCAATAGGCGTTGATAGTTGCCGTAAATTTTGACGGGTTCGCGGGAGGGAGGCAGTTGAAAATCGAAACTGAGGTTTTTTTGATGGGCGATGGGGCGCGTCTTTTTATCGACATCCTCAAACAGTTCGCTTAAGGGGAAGTCGATAAAATCCAGTTCCATTTTACCGGCTTCGATTTTGGCGATATCGAGGATATCGTTAATCAGGTTAAGGAGGTGAATGGCGGAACGGTGAGCTTCTTTGAGAAAGTCTCGCTGTTCGGCGGGGTCGTCGGCTAAACCGTCCAGGATGAGGCGCAGGAAGCCGATAATGCCGTTGAGAGGGGTGCGCAGTTCGTGGGAGGTGCTGGCCAGGAATTCGCTTTTAAGGCGGGAAGCATCTTCGGCGAGTTCTTTAGCTTGCTCGAGTTCTTCGTAAAGCGAGGCGTGGGCAACGGCGGTACTGACTTGAGCGGCGAGTTCTCGCATTAAGTCGATTTCGTCGGCGTTCCATTGGCGGCGGCGATCGCATTGTTGCAAGCAAATCAAGGCTCCGCGCTGACCTTTATAGAAGGTGGACACGGCGAGGAGCGAGTGCCACTCGAGTTCCTGGGCGCTAACCGGATGGATGGCGATCGGTTCGGAGCGTTGCAGCGCTTGTTGGAAGTGGGGTTCGCTCTCTAAGCTCAGTCGCGCTCCTAACATTGATTTGTAGGGGCGCTGGCAGTATTCGACTTCAACTTTGAGGCACTCTCGATCCGAGTTGTACGATAAGATCAGGCAGCGAGAGACGTTGAGGGCTGCTCCGACGCTATCCACGGTTTGCTGCCAGATGGTACCGAGATCTAAGGTGCGGCGAATATTGCGCGCGATTTCAGCGAGCAAACTGCGATAGGGATTATGGCGAATTTTGCGCGCGAGTTGCTCGACTAAATCTTGGTAGACATCTTGCGATTCTGAGGTTTCTGAATTGAGGCGCTGGATTAAGGTTGCTTCATCCAAAAGTCGCCCCATCACTAAAATCGTATCAACTTGACCGTCAGGAAGCGGGATAGGGCTGAGAATCAGTTCTAGCGGAAAGGATTGACTCGCATACTCGAATAGGGCGCAGTACCGCTGGGGGATTCGTTTTTGTGCTACTTTCTGAAGCCGCCTTCGATACGCTTGCGAATCCGCAGGAACGAAACTGTCTTCAAGTTCGCAGCCGACAATATCTTCGCATCTAAAGCCAAAGTCAGATGCAGCCTTCCAATAAAAGGAAATATATTTCCCGGCGGGGGTTTGAACAAACACGAGGTCAGCGCCCAAATCCTGACAATTTTGTGGGTTGACTTGCACAAGAGCAGAGTTCATCGCGGTCAAGTTTTATGCTGAGGAATTTATCGGCAAGCGGTAGCAGGAAGTTACTCTTCTGTTTTACTCTGAATCATCCGGACTGTCTAGCAATCCGGATAAAATTGTACTGCTCGATCTTTGCTTTCTAAGGGTTTTTACTGACAATCGTTAGGCACCCTGCCGTTCTTCTCACGAAATCCTCGCTGGCCGTGAGTTTATCCTACTGTGTTTTCTGTCAGTTCAATCATTCCATTCCCCTCGCGGTGGGACGGGAGGATTGCGCAGAAAAGTACGAGTTAGATCTTCATCCGGCTCTCGTTCTCCGCGTAACCATTGGCGGATAGCCACTTCGACAATGCGACTGGGATCGTTAGTTAGGTGTCGAATTTGTTCCAATAAATCGGAATCAATACTAATGGATAACTCAACTTTTTCAGATGCACGTTGGGAGGGAATTGTACTGTCATTCATAAGGTTGATTCGATCGCGAAGATCTACTCGTTTTCGGGAAAATAAGCGCCATATTCCCTATCATTATAGCCGTTCTGCTGGGTCAAAGTCTTTCTGGGCTTCGGGGTCGAGCCAAGCGGCAAATTCCGCCGCGAAGCGATCGCACTGAATGGCTTCTCTGATGTCTTTTGTGAAGCGGATCAGTTCGGTTACGTTGTGTAAAGAAAGCAGGATATAGGCGAGCATTTCTTTAGCTTTGACCAAATGATTGAGATAGGCGCGGGTGTAATTTTTGCAACCATAGCACTCGCAAGTTGCATCGAGGGGCTGAAAATCTTCTCGGAAGCGAGCGTTTTTCAGGTTCCAGCGTTCGCCGCGTACTAATGCGGTTCCGTGTCGCCCCAAGCGGGTGGGAATCACGCAATCGAAAAGATCGATTCCCGAGGCAATCGCTACGGCCATTTCGCGATAAGTGCCGACTCCCATCAGGTAGCGCGGTTTTTCGGGCGGGAGTAGGGGGGTTGTGGCGCGGACGATTTCGTGAATTAATTCTGGGGGTTCGCCGACACTCACGCCGCCGATCGCGTATCCGGGAAGGTTGTATTCGACGAGCGATCGCGCCGCTTCCTGCCGCAGATCGCCGTATACGCCGCCTTGAACGATGCCGAATAACGCCTGTTTGGGGTTCTGATGGGCGTTGATGCAGCGTTCCAGCCAGCGCTGCGTCCGTTCCATCGAAGCAACGATTTGCCCTCGTTCGGCGGGGTAGGGCGGACATTCGTCGAAGGCCATAATCACATCCGCGCCGAGGTCGTTTTGAATCGCGATCGCGCGCTCTGGTGTTAAATTCACTAAGCGTCCGTCCCGAGGCGAGCGAAATTTCACCCCTTCCTCGCTGATTTGTCGCAACTTGCTCAGACTAAATACCTGAAAACCGCCGGAATCGGTCAGAATCGGCTGCTTCCAGCCCATAAACTCGTGCAAGCCTCCCGCCGCACGCACCAGCGCTTCGCCCGGTTGCAGGTGCAGGTGGTAGGTATTGGCGAGAATCATTTGAGCGCCCGCCCGTTCCAACTGTTCCGGCGTTAGCCCTTTAACCGTTCCCACCGTTCCCACCGGCATAAAACGAGGCGTTTCGATGCTGCCGTGCGGCGTATGAAAAATCCCGGCTCTAGCACCCGTGGCGCTACAAGTCGCTTGCCGTTCAAAAAAAAATTCGCGCACTGGCAATCTGCCTTTTTAGGGAAATTCAATCTCGAACAATACAAAAAATCTAAAACGCACAATCTTCATCGTCGAACTGTACGTCCCACTTCGCCGATAACACTTGCGCGACCATTGCTTCTAAGCTATCGACATCGAAGTCGGTTTCCATCTGTGGGTCTGCTAAACAATTCGATTGCGGCAGCAATTGTAACCGTCGATTATCTTGCACCAGTTCAAAGCAACTTTCGCCGTCTTCTAAAAGATACAGATGCAAATAATCAAAACTTTGAACGTTGAGGTACAAAGCGCCATTGGCAATTAAAGTCGATTGGGCTGGGTCGGCGAAAACTTCCAAAATGCAGCCTTCACCTTGATTATGAACCGAGCCGTCTAAGGAGTGGATGTAATAAACGCGACTTAAAGAATTTAAAAGTCGCCGCATATCGTCTTTGTTGACAACAATTCCTGTATCGACAATGCAGGGCGCTGGAGGAGAGTGAGGTATTCGATCGTGACTCATGAGAAAAAGCTTTTGATGCGAGCGGATGCCTGGAATTCGAGATTGAATGGGTCGCGAGAGGGTTGAGGGGTCAGACCCTTCAGTCTCTCGATACTATACTGGGGGTTATGGCTCAATCTTAGCCCAATCTTTGAGTGCTGGCGAGTCCATTTTAAATTTTGAGCGATCGAAACTTTCATGTTGCTAACTTTAACGACAACCCAAACTCCAGCGACCGATCTCGGCTATCTGCTCCACAAACACCCCGATCGCTGTCAGTCGTTTTCGTTGCCTTTTGGGGAAGCATCGGTTTTTTACCCCGAAGCGACGCGGGAACGCTGCACCGCTGTTCTGTTACTCGAGATCGATCCGGTGAGCTTGGTCCGGGGAAAATCGAAGGAGAATCGAGAACAAACCTTAGAACAGTACGTTAACGATCGCCCCTATGTTGCTTCTTCTTTTCTCAGCGTTGCGATCGCGCAAATCTTCGGTACGGCACTGAACGGAAACTGTAAAGAACGCCCGGAACTGGCTAAGACAGCTATTCCCTTAACAGCGAGCATTCCTGCCTTACCTTGTCGCGGCGGTGAAGCATTTTTGCGACAACTTTTTGAGCCGTTAGGCTACCAAATTGAGGCAGAATTGTTGCCCCTCGACGAACAATTTCCAGATTGGGGCAATAGTCGCTATTTTTCGGTAAAGTTGCAGCATACGCTGCGATTATGCGATTTTTTAAGCCATCTTTACGTGCTGATTCCCGTTCTCGATGACGATAAGCATTATTGGGTGGGAGATGCGGAAGTGGAAAAGTTGCTGCGACACGGCGAAGGATGGCTGAACCAACATCCGGCGCGGGAGACGATCGCGCGGCGTTACCTGAAACGACAATTTCGCCTCGCACGCACGGCGATTGCGCGCTTAGTCGAAGAGGAGAACGCCAATCCGGAGGCGGTGGAAGGGGAGGGCGCGCAGCAGGAGGAGGCGCTCGAAAAGCCGGTAAGTTTGAACCAGCAGCGCATTGAAGCGGTCATTGCTGTGCTGAAAGCGAGCGGTGCTAAGCAAGTCCTCGATTTGGGGTGCGGCGAAGGGAAGGTGATGCGATCGCTCCTTCAGGAACAATACTTCGAGCGAGTGACGGGCGTGGATGTCTCCTACCGCGCTTTAGAGATCGCTAAGGAACGCTTGCACTGGGATCGCTTACCGCCCTTACAACGCGATCGCATTCAACTACTGCAAGGTTCGCTGATTTATCGAGACGATCGCTTACTGGGGTACGATGCAGCAATTTTAGTCGAAGTTATCGAGCATTTGGAGTTGAATCGTTTGGCGGCGTTGGAACGAGTCGTGTTTGAATGCGCGCGCCCAAAAACTGCGATCGTAACTACGCCTAATATCGAATACAACGTCCGTTTTGAAGGATTAGCGGCTGGAAAATTCCGGCACGGAGATCATCGCTTTGAGTGGACGCGCGCCGAGTTTCAAGATTGGGCGCAGCGAGTGGCAGAACGCTTTAGTTACAGCGTTGAATTTCGCGGTATCGGGACGGAGGATATTGAAGTCGGTACGCCGACGCAAATGGCTGTATTTAGGCAGATATAGCGAGCGGCTTCTCAAAATGAATCAAAATTTGAATTGGCGATCGCGGATTCACCCAAATTAAGTCTTTAGTCCTAGAAGAAATTGGGAAGATCGATCCATGTGCCGGTTTGAGGGTGACTCGTAAGATCGAAACTATGGCACACTATGGCACGACGCGATCGGGTGCGCTCCTTACGCCTCAAATGTAATATCAAGATATCCCCCATGAAAGCTAGAAATTCGAGACAACGTTGGCAAACCCAGAAATCTTTAGCTACGCTAGTAACTCGTCGCAAAGTTCTGGGTTTTATTGGGGGGACGGCTGCCGTTTCTTTATTCGGATGTTGGCGCGGACAGTCGGCTTTATCGGAACCTACGAGTTCTTCAACTTCAACTTCAAAACCGACTGTATCACCTTGTATAGTTAAACCGGAACTGACGGAAGGGCCTTATTTTGTTGATGAAAAGCTGAATCGTTCCGATATTCGCTCGAATTCATCGGATAGCTCGATGCGGGCTGGCGTACCGTTACAATTGATATTTCAGGTGTTGCGGTTGCAGGGGAGTGCTTGCGAACCTTTGCGCGGTGCAATTGTGGATGTTTGGCACTGCGACGCGCAAGGGGTTTATTCGGATGTACGCGATCGCAGTTTTGATACAATCGGGCAGAAGTTTTTGCGCGGCTATCAAGTTACCGATGCTAATGGTATCGCTGAATTCACTACGATTTATCCGGGTTGGTATCCGGGACGAACCGTTCACATTCATTTTAAAATTCGCTTAGAAGGAGCCTCTGCATCGAGCTACGAATTCACTTCGCAACTCTTCTTTGATGAGGCACTCAGCGATCGCGTTTATGCCCAACTTACCTATCAAAAACCGGGACAGCGTACCCTCAATCAAGAGGATGGTATCTTTATAGGCGGTGGCGAACAGTTGATGCCCGAAATTGCCCAAACTGCTGAGGGTTATTCGGGGAAGTTCGCGATCGCGCTTCAGTTAACATGATATCGCCGAACTCACTTTCAATATAGGATTTATGTACGCTACTTACCAAAACTTTACTATTCGAGATTGGACAACGCGCGATCGCGAAACTGCTGCGGCTATAATTCGCTGGGTTTTAAATGAATATAATTTGCCCTGGCAGCCCGACACCAGCGATCGCGATTCGATAGAAGTTGAAAAACATTATTTCAATCGCGGCGGTGAATTTTGGATCGTTTTGCAGGAGAAAAAGATTGTCGGGACGGCAGGGTATTATCCAATTTCTCGCGGCGAAAAAGCCGTAGAAATTCGGAAAATGTATTTATTACCGGAGGTGCGGGGGAAAGGATTGGGGCGGTTTTTGCTGGAGCAATTGGAACGCGCGATCGCCGCGAGGGGATTTGGCGAAATTTGGGTGGAAACAGCTAGTGTGTTAGCCGAAGCCGTACAACTTTACGAAAATTCGGGCTATCGTCCGGCAACGGGAGTCGAAACGCCACGGTGCGATCGCGTTTATCATAAAATAATAGCATCCCAGCAGGGCGGTAACTCAAAGTAAAATAGTCCGATGCCAGATAACCGTCGTTCCCCAAAAAACCCTATTCCCCGCAATAAAAATTCGCGATCGATCTCCGAGTCGTTTCAGGCTTACTTAAGGGAATTCTAAGTAATAACAATAAAAGATTTAATGACCAAGGCTTCGGGCGGAGGCGTGCTACTTGCTCGTTTTTTTCAACGAAAGATAGACTCAATGCGATAAAATATCTCAGAAGCTGAAAGAGCGAGTGGAAAACTGTGAAAAGAGAATCCTGGAGCGAACTTTTAATCCCCTTCGCCTTGATTCTAGGCTTAGTGTTGTTGCTAAGTTTAAATGTGGAAACGGCGAGGGAAGTAACAGTAGAAAGCAACCCTTCAGAAACTTGGTTGAAGTGGATTGTTGGCTATCTGGCTGTGGGCGCTGAAATTGCGGCAGCTATTGTTATTGGGGGAGCCGTAATTCGCGGAATTTTAGACTATTTGCGTCAGTTATTTTCTCATCCCCAGCAGCGTTTTGATGGGACTGAATCAATTCGACTTCAATTGGGTCGGGTGTTAGCGTTGGGTTTAGAATTTACGATCGCTAGCGATATTTTACGGACAGCAGTTGCTCCGACTCGCCAAGATATTTTGAACCTCGGTGCAATCGTTTTACTGCGAACGTTATTAAATTACTTTTTAGAGCGCGAAATCCACCAAGGAGAACGCAACCGTTCGATCTCTCGCGCATCATTGAGAGCGAATAGTTCCTCGGAGCAATCCTCAAGAGTAACTCCCCCTTAGCAACATTTTTGACTTTAAGCCCTTCTTTAATACGAGGGGACAAAAAGCAGATGCTCGCCCGACTATTTAATAACAGTTGCGGAATTAGGAGAGAAGACGAGTCGCGAAGATTTTAGTATTTTCAGCAATTGAATGAGAACGATACCATTTTTGTGCATTATTGCTAACCGTTTGTAGCGCTTCTAAATTCATGTTTTTTAGAGATTCTCCCGCCACAACGTAATGCTGATTCATGTTAATCCCATCCGCTTCTGCTGGGTTGTATTTGGAGAGAATGGGAATGACACCATGAGTGCAGTGAGCGGCAAAAATAGAGGACTTACTCAATTCACCGGGATAAGCACTATAATCGAGAAAACCGGCTAGAGAAGTCAACAGCAATTCGCTAATTGCTTCGCGAGACTGAACGCCCAACTGAACGACTCGAATCCCCTCAGCGTTGGGAAAATTTAATTCAAAAGGCGCACCCACATCGTAAATTTCTTTAATGCCTAACATCTGGCAACTCATTAACAGTTCGTTCGTGAATTCTTGATAAATTTGCGGTCTCGAATAAATTGTCCCCAGCACCACTAAGCGCGGTTCCCGTGCGGTTAAGGTCGGAACTTCTTCAGGTTCGCCAAGGGTAGAAATATTTAAAAGGCGGGGTATGGGCTTTGAAGTCCATTTAGAAAGGGTTTTTTGAAATTTTGTACTATTGGTAAAAATAGCATCCGCCATTTTTACGAGACTCCGAGCCGCTAAGATGTGATGGGGGTGAGGTAACGTAAATCGTCTCACGTTAAACGTTAGCGGCAATTCGTGAAACATCACGATCAGTTTAAAACTGTATTGCTGGCGCACTAGCTTTAAAGCACTAACGAGCCAATATGCTGTCCGGGATGGCTCGTGTTCTCCTCGAAAGTTATAATGGAAAATTATTCCCCCAATGGAACGTTTTGAGAACAAGGAAAATATCGCTTCGGGCGTGCTATCTGCTAAAGCAGTCTCAGTAAAATCTTCGCTTTTATACGTGCTTTTTCTACCATAAAACTGCTTTTCATAAACGACGAAATGACTCCGAATTTGATGCGCTTGTAACAATCTTTCTGCTAATCTAAGAGCATAATCGCTAATTCCCGTTGCAGAATCCATTGGATGGGGAACGAGTTGAATAATTTCCATGTTCGTTTTATGGAAGAAAATATGTTTTTTTGGGATTTTATCCAGATTCAGCTTAGCATAGGTATTACGCACTGACGTAGAATGCGTTTGGTTTCTCTCCCTTTACCTTCTAACGTTGGAGAGGTTAAAGCAGTTCATGAAGTCAGAGCGTGCAATTGTTCGGGTTGCAATTGAGTCAGCCGCGTCCCAGCAAGCACACCTTTCAGATCCTAAAGACAGCTTCGGAAAATGCCCATGAAAATTACGATTCCCGAACTTTCCCTCGTCGTTCTCATCGGTGCTTCCGGCTCGGGGAAATCTAGTTTTGCGCGCAAGCATTTCCTCCCGACTGAAGTTCTTTCCTCCGATGCTTGTCGCGGCTGGGTGTCCGACGATGAAAACAACCAAGCGGCGAGCAAGGATGCCTTCGAGGTTCTGCATTATATTGCCGCAAAACGCTTGGCGGCAGGGCGTTTAACGGTTATCGATGCGACGAACGTTCAGTCGGAGGATCGTAAGTATTATGTTGAGTTGGCGCGGCAGTATCATTGTCTCCCGGTTGCGCTAGTCTTGAATTTGCCGGAACAGTTGTGCCACGATCGCAACCAAACCCGCAGCGATCGCAACTTTGGCCCCCACGTCGTCCGCAGGCACGTTCAAAGCTTGCGGCGATCGCTGCGACACCTCAAACGCGAGGGCTTTCGCTACGTTTATACTTTCTCTTCCGTTGCCGAAATCGAGGCAGTGGAAATCGAACGCCAACCACTCTGGACGAATCGCAAAACAGAACATGGCCCCTTCGATATTATCGGCGATGTCCACGGTTGTTGCGACGAACTAGAAGCGCTCCTCGATCGCCTCGGCTACCGACAAATCGAAACCGAACCGACTTCGACTTTTTGGGACTTTCCCACCTACGCCCACCCCGAAGGCCGCAAAGTCGTATTCCTAGGCGATTTGGTCGATCGCGGCCCCCGCATCCTCGATACCCTCAAGCTCGCTCGCAATATGGTTGCCGCCGATAGCGCCCTCTGCGTTCCCGGCAATCACGACATGAAATTACTGCGGCAACTGAACGGCAAAAAGGTAAAAGTCAACCACGGTTTGGAGCAAACCCTGGCGGAAATCGAAGCCTTACCCGAAGAACAGAAGCAAGATGCGATCGCGCAAATGCGAGACTTTCTCGAATCTCTCATCAGTCACTACGTCCTCGATGACGGCAACTTAGTCGTTGCCCACGCTGGAATGAAACAAGCCTATCAGGGGCGCGGTTCCGGGGCCGTCCGCGCCTTTGCCCTCTACGGCGAAACCACCGGCGAAATCGACGAATTCGGCTTGCCCGTGCGCTACGACTGGGCGCGAGAATATCGCGGCAAAGCAATGGTGGTTTACGGACATACGCCCGTCCCCGCCGCCGAATGGCTCAATAATACCATCGACATCGATACCGGCTGCGTGTTTGGCGGGCAACTCACCGCCCTGCGCTATCCAGAAAAAGAATTAGCAAGCGTCGCCGCAAATCGCGTTTATTGCGAACCCGTCAAACCCTTACATTCTGTCAGCGCTATCGATTCCCCCCTCAGCGCCCAACAACAACACGACGACTTGCTCGATCTCGCCGATGTCCTCGGCAAACGCTGGATTTCGACGCGACTGCACCGTAATATTGTCGTGCGGGAAGAAAACGCGATCGCAGCCCTCGAGGTGATGAGTCGCTTCGCTGCCAACCCCAAATGGTTGATTTACCTGCCGCCCACCATGTCCCCCGTCGCCACCTCCCGCGAACCCGGACTGCTGGAACATCCTGCCGAAGCCTTCGATTACTACCAACAGCTTGGCATTGAGACGGTAATTTGCGAAGAAAAACACATGGGTTCCCGCGCCGTCCTCATCATCTGTCGGGACGAAAGCGTTGCCGCTCGTCGCTTCGGCATCGAAAAGGAAGGGATCGGAATCTGCTATACCCGCACGGGCCGTCGTTTTTTCGACGATATCGCCTTGGAAAGCGAACTGCTAGCGCGAGTCAACGCAGCGATGACGGGAAGCGGTTTCTGGGAAAGCTTGCAAACCGATTGGGCCTGCTTGGATTGCGAACTGATGCCTTGGTCGGTGAAAGCGCAAGGATTGTTGCGGCAACAGTATGCAGCGGTGGGAACGGCGGCGCGGCGGGCGTTAGAGCGGGCAAAGGACTGCTTGCAACAAGCGCGCGATCGCGGCGTTGAGGTTGCTGCTTCCTTAGAACGCCTGCAAGAACGTCACTCCCTCGTTCATCGCTACGCAGACGCTTACCGTCGCTACTGTTGGCCCGTCGAATCCCTCACCGACCTCAAACTCGCCCCCTTCCACCTCCTCGCCACAGAAGGGCAGGTTCATGGCGATAAAACCCACGATTGGCATATGCAGAAGATCGCTGAGGTGTGCCAATCCGATCCCGAACTGCTCTTGGCGACGCAATACCGGCAGGTGGATTTAAACGATGCCGCCAGAGTTGCCGAAGCAACGCAATGGTGGCAGGAGCTAACCGCTAAAGGAGGCGAAGGAATGGTCGTCAAACCGCTGCACTTTATCCAATCGAGTTCTAAGGGTTGGGTGCAACCGGCGGTGAAATGTCGCGGCGTTGAGTATTTGCGGATTATTTACGGCCCGGAATACTCGCGGCCGGAAAATTTGGAACGGCTGAGACAGCGGGGTTTGGGAAGGAAGCGATCGCTCGCCCTGCGGGAATTTGCATTGGGAATCGAAGCTTTGGAACGATTCGTCGCGCGCAACCCCTTGCGAAAAGTTCATGAATGCACGTTTGGGGTGTTAGCTTTGGAAAGCGAACCCGTGGATCCGAGGTTATAGTTTGACAAAGATGGGGTTTCTTACATTAAATAAGAAGCGTTTGAAGGTCTTTTATGCTTAAGAAAACGAGGATTTTCTCAATTGAATCGAAAGAACCTGTACTCTGGACTCTATTCCCTAAATTCATCTGAACTTAACCCATGCAACAACGATTGATTGGGCTGAAACAAATGTTACGGACGTTGTACCGCAGGAGCGGAAATTACGCTCGATCTGTTTTCGGCAGACGTTCTTTAATGGCTCGCAGAAAGAGCATCTCAATGTCAGCCGTTCCGAAAAGATTGAAATTGCCTTTTATTTTTATCGGGCTGACGAGTTTCGTGTTGGCGTTTTTACACCCTCTCGCCGCTCAATCGCAAATGCAGCTTAACGACATCCAAAATCATTGGGCAAAAGATTGCATTCAACAACTCGCGAGCGATGGCATTATTAGCGGTTATAGCGATCGCACTTTCCGCCCGGATCGCCCGGTTACTCGCGCCGAATTTGCTGCCATTGTTAACAAAGCTTTTCCCAATGCGCCCGTCGTCCGCGCGCCAATGGATTTTGCCGACGTTCGTAGTAACTTTTGGGCGCGAAATGCGATCGCGCAAGCATATAAAACCAACTTTCTTTCCGGCTACCCCAACGCTCGCTTTCAGCCGGAACAAAATATACCGCGCGTACAAGCCTTGGTTTCCTTAGTATCGGGCTTGAGTTACGCGCCCGCGCTTCCGGTTGAAACAACGCTCGCTCGCAGCTTTACCGATGCTGCGGCGATTCCTAACTATGCCAAATCCGCGATCGCAGCCGCAACCGAAAAACGCCTAACCGTCAACTATCCCAACGTGCAGCAACTCAACCCCAACCGCTTGGCAACGCGCGCCGATGTCGCCGCCTTTGTCTGTCAGGCGTTGGGGCGGCAGGGCGTGCCGACAGCTTATATCGTTGGCGAAGCGCCCGTCGCGGCGAATAAGCCCGAATTGCGCGGTGTATGGCTCACTAATATCGACAGCGACGTTCTTTTTTCGCAACAAAAATTAACCGACGCGATCGCGCGCCTCGATACCCTCAACTTCAACACCCTCTATCCCACCGTCTGGAATTGGGGCTATACCCTCTATCCCAGCGCCGTCGCCCAGCGAGAAACCGGAATTAGGCTCGATCCGGCTCCCGGACTCCAAGGGCGCGATATGCTCAAAGAAACCGTCACCCAAGGACACGCCAAAGGAATGGCGGTGATTCCCTGGTTTGAATTCGGTTTTATGGCACCGGCCGACTCCGAACTCGCAAAACGCCATCCCGACTGGCTTACCCAGCGTCGCAACGGCGAAACCGTTTGGCTCGAAGGGGGCGTTCACGAGCGCGTTTGGCTCAATCCCCTGCGTCCCGACGTGCAACAATTCCTCACCGATTTAGTGGTTGAAATTGTTAAAAATTACGATGTAGATGGCATTCAATTTGACGATCATTTCGGCTATCCCAGCGATTTTGGCTACGATAATTTCACCGTCGAACTTTATAAGAAAGAACACAACGGTCAAGCCCCGCCGGAAGCTTTTAATGACTCAGATTGGGTTCGCTGGCGCGCAGACAAAATCACTAATTACATGAAAGCGCTGTTTGCAACCGTCAAAAATGTTAGAAAGAATGCGATTTTTTCGGTTTCTCCCAACCCGCAAGAATTTTCCCTAAATTCTTATCTTCTCGATTGGCAAACGTGGGACAATCTGGGGTTAATTGAAGAGTTAATCGTGCAAGTTTACCGCGACGATACGGCTCGCTTTGCGGCAGAACTCGAGCATCCTTCAATCCAGAATGCTAAGAAACATATTCCTGTCGCGATCGGTGTTTTATCGGGTTTAAAAGGTCGTTTTGTTCCCTTAGAACAGATTCAACGCCAAGTTCAAATCGTCCGCGATCGCGGCTTAGCGGGTTCCTCCTTCTTTTTCTATGAAAGTTTGTGGAATTATGCTAAAGAAACGCCCCAACAGCGTCAAACCGGATTCCAACAAATGTTCCCCGCTGAGGTTAAACGCCCCAATATTTATGACGGGTGGAAGCCCAGCACATAATCCACAATATCCAATTGAACACTGATATCTAAGCAAATCTTAAACTTTTGTAGTTTAGTCATATCAATTCTCAGTTACGATGCACTAAATTTTTCGTCGTAGGGGCATAACATTGTTATGCCCTCTTCAGGAATCGTACAAAATCAATGAGAATTGGTATAAGGTGTGCAAGCGTTCTTAGTAAAAAGTTTATAAATTAAGCGCTAATTAATTATGCGTAGGGGATTGCATAACTGTGGATTTTTGAAACTCTAAATAAGATTCACAACCCGTACAGAGACGCTATCGTTTTTGCGCTTTAATGTAAATCCGCTTGCAAGTTTTTTCATCCGTTACGTGAAAAAGATGTTTTTTATAATATCTATAAAGTATATTTTTTAACTTCATGCTATTTAAGATAAAAAGCTTATTGGTTAAAATCGTATCGATAAAATCTTTGCGCCAATCGATTTTCTCAAAGGGGATGATTTCAACAATATTAAAATAAGGAGCGAGACAACTAGACAGAGTTTCGACAGTAAAATGGCGATAATGTTTGTCTTCGGTGGGCATATTACCGTGGGGAACAGTTAGCAGTAATGTCCCCCCATCTTTGAGAAGATTAGCAACGGCTTGTAGGAAAGAATCGCCGAGTTCGGGCGGAATATGCTCGAATACTTCAATTAACAGCGCGATATCGTAGCGTCGGGGTAGTTGCTCTTCAATGATATTAAGATTGTGATAAGTCCCCTCTTCGTTTAACGCCCTAGCAAGATTAATGCTGCGGGACGAATAATCCACCCCTTCGACGACTTTATTTTTAAAGTTTGTTTGCACTTCCTTCGCGATTCTGCCGTCGCCACACCCTACATCAATAAGAGATTCAAAGCTTTCTTTTTTAAGCCGATCGCGCAAAAATTCTAAAGTTGCGGCGTAGTTAATTCCCCAAGGAAAGTTATAGCATTGGCTAAACCCTCGTTTGTATTCTGCGACGTAATGGTAAGGGAAAGCATATCCATCATCCTGAATTTTTTGAACTCGATCTAAAACCATGATGTCCTCGGTTTAATCACTCCAACGAATATAGCCGAAAATTCCGTAGATATTAGAGAGGTTGGGATAGCGTTCTAAAACACTTTGGGCGCGATCGGGTGGTAAAATTAGGCGAGTACCAATGGTAAACAAGAGCGTGGGCAGAATGCGCGATCGCAATAAACGAGGATCGTAATAAATCGCCGTCGCTAAATATCTTAACGCCAATAGAGCGCGATCGCGTCCCGCCACTTTTCCCAGCGCATCAATAATCGATTCTTTGTAACGATTTCCCAGGATATCTTTGCGTAACTTCTTCACCGATTCCGGTGCATCCGCTAACGCTTTTTCAATAATTCGCAGACATCCCTGTTCCTGTCGCTGGGCATTCGCCGACCAAGAGGTAGAATATTGACGATACAAAATTTGAACCGATGGCACGACAGCAAAAGGATAGCGCCGTGCCAAACGCACCCACATATCCCAATCTTGCCCGCCTTTAATCGAGGTATCAAAATCTCCCACTTCAGCAAAGGCAGACTTACGAATTAAGGGATTCGAGCCACTCCCAATAAAATCTGCTAGGAGTAGTTTAGCAAATACATCTCCTTGAAAACTGTGGTGCGGTCCGGTTCGTAAAAATTTACTCTCGATATCGATGTAATCCGTCCAACTATAGACAGCAGCCGCCTCTGGATAATCTTGCAGTGCTTTCAGTTGCAATTCCAACTTATCCGGAGTCCACAAATCGTCAGCATCCAAAAACGAAACGTACTCGCCTTCTGCGTGGGAAATCGCGCGGTTGCGACTCGCGTTCAATCCAGCATTGGGGTAAGAAAAAATGTGAATTCGCGAATCGCCAAGGCTATTGATCGCCTCTACTGTCGAGTCAGTAGAACCATCGTTGATAATCACAATCTCGAAATCGGAAAAAGTTTGTGCTAAGACGGATTCAAGCGTCTCTCGAATTGTCTTTTCGCCATTGTAAACGGAGATTAATACAGAAATAAGCGGCACGATTTTTACTCCTACTCGCGTACAAACACAATCCCAGTCGGGGAGAAATTGCTCGTCCTCTTTCCTATTTTGCCCTCTCAAGCGAGGTTATGCAACTTGACCTGCTTACCGCTTTATAAGTTCTGAACTCACGGCAAAGCCCGATCCTGTCGAAGGACGGGGTTTCAGACTCAAATTTTCGATGAAGGAATAGATAACTTCGGCACGCTTGTTAAATTTTGAGGCGCGCGATCGCGATCGCGCTGAACGCAGGTTACGATCGAGCTTGAGTCTAACCTAAGCCAACAAATATTGTTTCTCAACCTGTAACTCTCTTCTCTTATCGCTCGACTTAGGACAATCATGACGCTAATTTCTGTTGTCATCCCAGTGTATAACGGTCAAGATACGATCGAAGCTACCCTCGCCTCGGTTTTATCGCAGTCTCACTGCAATCTCGAAGTTTTAGTCATTAATGATGGTTCAAAAGATAGAACCTTAGACAAAGTTAATGTAATTAAAGATGCGAGATTAAAAATTTATTCCTATCCTAATGCTGGGCTATCCGCCAGCCGAAACCGAGGCATCGAGCGCGCGCAAGGGGATTATATTTCCTTCATTGATGCCGACGATCTTTGGACTCCGGATAAGTTGGAATTGCAACTGCAATCATTAAAAAATAACCCGGAAGCGGCTCTTGCTTATAGCTGGACAGATTATATTAATTCTGAGGGTAATTTTTTATTTTCTGGCGGTCATAATAGCGAAAAGGGAGAGATATTTGAGAAACTATTGGTCAATAATGTTTTAGAAAATGGTTCTAACGCTCTTATCAAGACTCGCATCTTCGCAGAAGTGGGGGATTTTGATGAATCCCTCTCAGCAGCAGAAGATTGGGATATGTGGCTCAGAATTGCCGAAAAATATCCATTTGTTGCCGTTGACAAACCACAAATCTTATATCGAGTCTCGCCAAGCTCGATGTCTGCTAACATCTTAAATCAAGAAGCTCAATGCCGAATCATTCTCGATCGCGCTTTTTCTCGCAACCCCAACTTGTCAAATCATTTAAAAACGCAGACACTCAAGAATCTTTATAAATATTTGATGTTTAAAGCGCTGGAGGGCAACCCATCTCGGCAAAATGCTAAAGCGAGTTGGTATTGCTTCCTGAACTACCTGCGTTATTATCCTAGTTTGCTGAAACAACCCTCAGTAATGGGCGGAATATTAGCTCGAATTGTAGGAATGTTGTTGTTAAGTCCGCCGCAATTTAGAAAGATATTTAATCGCTAAAACAACAAAATTAATATAGAGCGCTGTAATTCAGTTTAAATTTAAATCATGCCATCAGTTTCAGTCATTATTCCTGCCTACAATGCCCGCTCGACGATAAAGAAAACTTTAGAGTCAGTATTCGCTCAGACTCACTCAGATTTTGAAATTATTGTCATCAACGATGGCTCAACCGATGATACCTTAAAAATTTGCCAGGAAATTCCCGATCGCCGCCTAAAAATATTTTCCTACGAAAATGCCGGTCAAGCCGTCAGCCGCAATCGCGGAATCGAACGCGCTAGCGGCGACTATATCGCCTTTCTCGACGCTGACGATCTGTGGACAAAAAATAAACTCGAAACTCAACTCCAAACCTTACAAAATAATCCTGAAGCTGCCGTCGTTTATAGCTGGACGGATTATATTGATGAAAATGACAACTTTTTACAATCAGGAAGACATATTAACGTCGAAGGCAATGTTTATGACAAACTTTTAATTAATAATTTCATAGAAAATGGCTCTAATGTTTTAATCCGACAACAGGCATTACAAGAAGTCGGAGGATTTGAACCCTCTTTACCGCCCGCAGAAGATTGGGATTTGTGGTTGCGTTTAGCTCGACAGTATCATTTTGCCGTCGTGCCAGAACCTCAAATTTTGTATCGAGTTTCTGCGACTTCTTCTTCGGCTAATTTAACTCGACAAGAAATGCAGACTTTACGAGTTATCGATCGCGCCTTTGCTGCCGCCCCACCTTCTTACCAATCCCTCAAAAAACGCAGCCTCGCCAACCTCTATAAATATTTAGCCTGGAAAGCCTTAGATGCAGCCGCGATCTCCAAAGCTTCTTGGGAGCCACTGCGCTTAACCTTAAACTATATCAAATACGAACCCGAACTCCCTAAAGAAGCAAAGTTTGCCGCGATTATGCTCGTTAAAAGCGCGATCGCGGGTTTCATCTCGCCCGAGCAGCTTAAACGATTATTAGCTAAGCGAAATAAAACTTAAATAGCTGCTAGGAAAAGCTCAATTTCTGACCGACAATAAAGGGTAAAATTAAGCCATTGAGCGGCTAACCCCATCAACGTTGACTCGGAATCTAGAAATAGATTAAGCAGCTATGACGAACAATTCCTTAAACATCCGACCGATGCAGCCAAAAGACTTACAGCTTGCGCTCGATTGGGCAGCAGCAGAAGGTTGGAATCCTGGACTGCACGATGCCATCGCCTTCTATGCAAGCGATCGCGCCGGGTTCCTCGTCGGAGAAGTTAATGGCGAAGCGATCGCTTGTATCTCTGCGGTTTGTTACGATCGCACTTTCGCTTTTATCGGACTGTATATCGTAAAACCAGAATGGCGAGGGCGGGGATACGGAAAACAAATTTGGCAAGCTGCTTGGCAGCAGTTAGCCCAAAGATTGGATGTAGGGCAACGCAGCATCGGTTTAGACAGCGTGGTAGAAAGGGAAAGCACCTACGCGAAAAGTGGTTTTAACTCAGCTTATCGGCATATTCGTTTTATGGGCGAAACTGCCAATTATCGAACCATTCCAACCGAGGTTATTCCCCTCGCAGATGTCCCTTTTGAAGAAGTCCTGCGTTACGATTCCGAACTGTTTCCGGCTAGCCGTCCTCAGTTTCTCCAACCTTGGATCGCCATCGAAGGTGGGGCGGCTTATGGCGTGTTAGAGAATGGAATATTGAAAGGTTACGGCGTACTTCGTCCCTGCACTCGCGGCTACAAAATCGGCCCTTTGTTTGCCGATAATCGCGAAATTGCTGAATGTATTTTTCGAGCCTTAAACGCTTGCGCTAGTCCGCAACCCATATTCCTGGACATCCCCGATATTAATCCCGCTATGACTTTTCTAACTCGGAAATATGAGTTGCAGCCCGTCTTTACTTGTATCCGTATGTACTGCGGTAGAACGCCTACGGTTGATGTCGATCGCATCTTTGGCGTTACCACCTTGGAACTCGGTTAGTGAAGTCGCTCGAGTTTATCTTTATAAACTGACTATAGAGCCGAAATTACTTGCACGACTTCATCATCTTTAATTTTTATTCTAAAGGCAGCATTTTTAACAAATTTTCTCAAGTTATCAATGCCAATTTAGACTCACTTTTTAAAGCGCAATTATTCTCGTACCCATAAGCCTTTATCTTGCATAAGTTACGAAAACTTAAAAATCCCCCAGAAATTTGCGATGGCTGATTGAAAAAATCTTTAACCTATGCTATAGTAACTTGCTAAATCATATCGAGTCAGCCTAATCGAAGCTTCCCCGAATTGGGAAGTAAGAGCGGAGGAACCATTTTTGGGGCGTATTTCAGACTTCTTCGGGAGTCGAAAGGGACATCTCTCAGTCCTAGCCCGTCAGCTAACTCCGCAGGCATTGAGTGAAGACTGAAGAGGCAAAATCTTAAATTGACCCTCATCAGGATTCCGGGTTTCTATTACTCGGTTTTTTGAACCGATTCGTAACAAAGAGGGCATTTAAATAATGATGAACTTATCCGCGATCGCGATTGCGGGGCAAGCTGCATGGAAACGGCTTAAGCCCGTCGTGCTGAAAGATACCGTTTTGCTTCCCGCACTAGGATTTATTGGTTTGATTGCATTGTGGTGGGCGATCGCGCTTTTCCGAAGCGACATGATGCCCACGCCCGCCGAAGCACTCCTCAAAAATCTCGACTATATCTTAAACCCCTTCTATCAACGCGGACCGGGAGATTTAGGAATCGGCTGGCTATTACTGGCGAGTTTGCGACGCGTAAGTTTAGGATTTTTGCTCGGTGCTGTTGTTGCCCTTCCCGTCGGATTTTTAATCGGAATGTCTCGCACCGCCCTATTAATCATCAATCCGATTATTCAACTTCTCAAACCCGTTTCCCCCCTCGCTTGGTTGCCGATCGCGCTGGCTATCTTTAACCTCGCCGAACCCTCCGCAATTTTTGTCATTTTCATCACCTCCCTGTGGTCTACCATCATTAACACCGCCTTGGGCGTTTCCAGAGTGCCAAAAGACTATCTAGAAGTGTCTCAAATGCTCGAAATGTCCAACTGGAGACGAATTACAAAAATCATTTTGCCCGCCAGTTTGCCCTATATTTTTACGGGTTTGCGCATCAGCTTAGGCATCGCTTGGTTAGTGATTGTAGCCGTCGAAATGCTCACCGGAGGACTCGGAATCGGCTTTTTTGTTTGGGATGAATGGAATCGCTTAAACGTTAGTTCCGTTTTCCTCGCCGTCTTCGTCATCGGCTTAACCGGCTTAATTCTCGACTATCTCCTTGCCCTCCTACAAGGCTGGGTTACTCATCGCCCCGTTCGTTCCTAAACCCAGAGGTTAGCGTCAAAAATGAATCAGAAAAATTGGACTCGACGCGAGGCATTACTCGGGTTGGGATCGATCGCGGGTGCAATGGCTTTCTCTTCGTGCGCCCCGAGTACCAACCGCGCCCCGCAAAAGTTAAGCGAAGAAGCCCTAGCGATCGAACCCGCGATCGACCCAAAAACCCTCGAAAAACCCGATCTTAAAATTGGCTACGTTCCCGTTAATGACTGCGCTCCCTTTGCTGTAGCTTGGAGCAAAGGCTTCTTTCGCAAGTATGGATTAAACGTCACCCTCAGTCGCGAAGCCAGTTGGGCCAACTCCCGCGACGGCTTGATTTTCGGACGACTCGATGCCTCGCCCGTCGTCTCCGGGGCCGTAACCAACGCCCGTACCGGCGCAGAAGGAGCGCGCCACGCCCCGTTATGCGCCGCCATGACCATTCATCGCCACGGCAATGCAATGACGATGAATCGCGAGATGTGGGATGCAGGCTTGCGTCCCTTGCAGGAATACAACGGCGACTTAGAACGATTCGGTGGAGAATTGCGCGCCTTCTTTGAAAAAAGACCCCTAGACCAACGCATTTGGGCGGTCGTTCTCAGTTCCTCCATTTACGAATATTTCGTCCGCTACCTCGCAGCTTCAATGGGAATCAACCCGACCAAAGAGTTTCGGATTGTCATCATTCCCCCGCCCCAAATGGTGAACAATATGCGAATTGGGTCAATGCAGGCTTATATGGTGGCCGAACCGTGGAACACTCGAGCCATTAGCGGCAATGAAGGAGTCGGCTTTACCTTCGCTCAAGGCCGACAAATTTGGGAAGGACATCCCGATCGCGTTTTAGCCGTTCGCGAATCTTTCATTGACAACAACCCGAAAACTTATCGTTCCTTAGTTAAAGCCATCATCGAAGCTTGCCAATATTGCAGCAAGCCCGAAAATCGCGAAGAAGTCGCAAAATTGATTACCGATCGCGCTTTTACCGGAGCAAAACCAAAAAAACCGGGCGCGCCCATTGATAAATTTACCCGACCGGGGATCGTCGGCGACTATAACTACGGCGGTTTTGACGGTCGGGAACGCCTCATTAAAACCCCCGAAACGACGTTATTCTTCGACTTGCCGCCTCACTTAGCCACCGTTCCCGGCGACCATTCCACCTTTCTGTGGCAGTCGCAAAGCTTGTGGTTGATGACGCAATCGGTTCGGTGGGGACAACTCCCGGAATTTCCTAAAAATGCCGAAGAAATCGCCCGCAAAGCCTGGAGAACCGACTTGTATCGGGAGATTGCCACAGAAATGGGAATTCAATGTCCCCAAGAAGATTACAAGCTCGAACCGGCCGAACGATTTATCGATCGCAAAGCCTTCGATCCCAGCAATCCCGTCGGCTACCTCAACAGTTTTGAAATTCGAGCCAATGCGCCTCGTTCTTTTTTCCTCTCTTAAATGTTGTCAATCGATCGTTCAAACCCTATCCGTAAAACCGCACGTCGAACTAATCCAGAGTTTTATGAATTCCAACTTTCTCGTCGTTCAAGACTTAATCAAATCATACCCCCAGCCCGATGGCAGTCAATCTGTTATTCTCAATGGCATTAATTTAACCATAGGAGAAAAAGAATATATTTCCGTCATCGGTCACTCCGGCTGCGGAAAATCTACCCTGCTGAGGATTATTGCCGGTCTAGAAAAACCAACATCGGGATTAGTAACGCTCGACGGTAAAGAAATTCGCAAGCCCGGTTCCGAGCGCATGATGGTGTTTCAAAATTATGCGCTCCTCCCTTGGCTGACCGTGAGAGAGAATATTCGCTTAGCCGTCGATGAAGTTCTTACCCAAGCTAGTCGAAGTGAAAAAGTTAGTTCGGTTAACGAGCATTTAGAAATGGTGAACTTAACCAATGCTGCCGATAAGTATCCCGACGAAATATCGGGGGGGATGAAGCAGCGGGTTGGGATTGCGCGCGCACTCATTACTCGTCCTAAAATGTTACTGATGGACGAACCCTTCGGCGCTCTCGATGCTTTAACGAAAGGTAAATTACAAGTTCAAGTTCTTGAAATTTGGGAAAATAACCGACAAGCCGTTATGATGATTACTCACGATGTCGATGAAGCCATTCTTATGTCCGATCGCGTAGTTCTTATGACGAGCGGACCGAAAGCCGCGATCGGTCAAATTCTAGAAGTCTCTTTTCCTCGTCCGCGCGATCGTCACGAACTGCGGGACTCTCGGGAATATTACGAACTTCGCAATCAAGCTTTAGATTTTCTAGAGCAACATCAATAGCATAATATCGAGAGTGAAAGTCGCTTCAAAAAATTTAAAAATTGACACGGCACTTTCGGAAATCAAGGAAGATTGGTATAGTTCCATTGAGTTCTATCTAGAACCGCTCTTGCGATTTGGAGAAATTGATGGAGAATATTCAGTCAGTTATTGCAGCATCCACCTTTATCGCCGTTATTGTTGCCATTACTTTTGAATGGTTGCATTTAACGGTAGCCGCCTTCCTCGGTGCATTAATTCTTATTTTTGCCCGCGTGATGACCTTAAATGATGCCGTGGGTTATATCAGCCAAAGTCACGGGACTTTAGGCTTATTTTTTGGCGTAATGGTTCTCGTGAGAGCTTTTGAGCCGACTAAAGTCTTTGATTACCTTGCCACGCAAATGATTCTGCTAGCGCGCGGAGAAGGCAAACTCTTACTGTTGGGAATTGTTGGCATTACGACACCCATTTGTGCGGTCTTGCCAAACGCAACCACGGTCATGTTACTCGCGCCTTTAATTCCCCCCATCGCTGAGGATTTAGGGATCGATTTTGTACCGCTGTTAATCTTAATGGTGTTCGTGGCGAATAGTTCCGGGTTGTTAACAATTGTCGGCGATCCCGCGACTTATATTGTCGGCGATTCGATTAACTTAAGCTTTACCGATTATCTCCTGCGTCTGAGTTTAGGCGGCGCGATTGCCGTTCTTACAATTCTAGTGCTGCTGCCGATCCTCTTTCGCAAAACATGGAACCAAAAATTTGAAAATCTCGATAAACTTCCCCGCCCTAAAATCAATCATCCCCGCACCCTCACTCTCGGTATTTTTATCGTCGCCTTCGTCCTCGTTTTCTTTGTCATTGGCGAATCCCTCCCCGTACCGATTCCACCCGCTGCGGTCGCCCTCCTCGGTGCAGCCCTCGCTTTACTCCTCGCCCAACAAACTAAAATTGATACGGTCAGTAATATCCTGCGCGATCTCGATTGGAGTACGCTCCTATTTTTTATGTCCATCTTTGTTATCATTGGCGGACTCGAAAAAACCGGAGTCGTCAACAGCATTTCCGGTATATTAGCGACGATTTTAGGGAAAAATATTGCTCTCGGTGCAATTTTGCTGCTGTTCCTCGTTGGTTTCCTCTCCAGCGTCGTCCCCAATATTCCCCTCGTCGTCGCAATGGTTCCCCTACTCAAACAATACCTCGTCAACGTCGGTTTGGTCGGCGCGGAAGTCCTCGATCCTAATTATGCCGGACAGTTCCCCCCGGAAGTGCTGCCGCTCTTTTATGCCATGATGTACGGAGCGACATTAGGAGGAAATGGAACTTTAGTGGGTGCATCTTCTAATATTGTGGCAGCGGGCGTTGCCGAACAGCACGGCAAAGCTATATCCTTTCATGCCTTTCTGCGTTACGGAATTCCAGTTATGCTCGCGCAACTTGTCGCTGCTGCTCTGTTTGTCACCGTGCGCTTTTTAATTTAATTAACCCTCTCTATCTTCTCTCAAAATGCACCTCAAATTTTCCCAAGATATTGAATCTCTCTTACAACGTTTGACTCACAACCCTTTAACTGTTGAGGAAATTGTTGAAGAAACAGAAGAACGCGGCTTCAGTTTGTTAATCTCCCTTTTAGTTATTCCTTTTCTGTTTCCGATGCCGCCGGGACTCTCGAGTATCTTAGGTTCGGGTGCTTTTTTAATCGCCTTGCAAATGGCTTTGGGGCAGAATAAACCTTGGTTGCCAAAGCGGATTTCCCGATTTCAGTTTCCTAACGTTTTGATCGGAACGCTGCTGCAAAATATAGGGCGCGTCACTCGCGCGCTAGAAAAAATAACTCGTCCCCGCTGGCCGAATATCGCGAAAAGTCGCTACGTCTGGCGAATTAACGGTTTATTTTTAGCTTGGTTGGCGGTGCTATTAATGTTGCCGATTCCCTTTACCAATCCCTTGCCCGCTGTGCCGATGTTGCTGTTAGCAGCAGCAACCCTGGAGATGGATGGTTTGTTGATGGGAGTTTGCTATGTTCTGAGCGCTTTTGTGACGGCATTTTTTGGCTTTCTTGGCTATGCTCTTTGGCGCGCGCCAGAGTTACTTCCTGCTCAATTTTTGAGTTAAGCGAGAGTCGATTTCTTTTTCTCGATTAACGCTTTCGCTACTTTGTCGATTCGCCTCCCCTGAAAAACAATGACTGACAAAAATTCATCCTTACAGCTTGGAAACTCTCCCGGAGAAGAGGAAGAAGATTTATTTGACTACTTCATCGAACGTCCGGGAAGTTTGCCGGGGACTTTAGTAATCGAGCAAAATGCAAAACCATCCCAGATTGTTTTAATCGATTATTCGACCGAGAAAGCCGTGCGAGTGAAAAATTTAACCCCAGACGAATGCGCGACGTATTTAGATACGGAGTCGGTGTCTTGGGTGGATGTCGTGGGTTTGGGGAGTGAAGAAACGCTCACAAAATTGGGTCGGGTTTTTAAGCTGCATCCGCTGGTGCTAGAAGATGTGGTTAACGTTCCCCAACGTCCTAAAATTGAAATTTATGACGATCAAGTTGTTGCGATCGCGCAGATGGCCCTCCTTAAAGAAAATCGAGCGGGGTTTTTCCTCGAACAAGTGAGCTTTGTACTAGGAGAACATTACTTATTAACGGTGCAAGAAGAACCAGAACGCGATGCTTTCGATCCGGTTCGCGATCGCATTCGTTACGGCAAAGGAAAAATTCGCTCATTGGCTGCCGACTACTTACTCTACACGCTTTGGGATGCCATTATCGAAGGATATTTTCCCATTCTTGAAGCGTATGGAGAAAGCATCGAAGAACTCGAAGATGAAGTCGTTCTCAATCCCACTCGCAACACTCTCACAAAAATATACAATGTCAAGCGAGAATTACTAGCCTTGCGTCGCGCAATTTGGCCGCAAAGAGATGCAATTAATTCGTTGCTGCGCGATGAAACGTCGCTGATAAGTTCGGAAGTGCGAATTTATTTGCGCGATTGTTACGATCGCGCGGTACAAATTATCGATATGCTCGAAACTTACCGAGAATTGGCTGCGGGTTTGATGGATGTCTATCTTTCTGCTGTCGGCAACAAGATGAACGAAGTGATGAAGACCTTAACCGTGATCTCGACCATCTTTATTCCTTTAACATTTATTGCGGGCATTTACGGGATGAACTTTAATACGCAAGTTTCCCCCTATAATATGCCGGAATTAAATTGGTATCTTGGATACCCCCTATGTTTGGCTGCTATGCTCTTGACTACGGGCGGTTTCACGCTTTATTTCTGGCGGCGAGGCTGGTTTGAAAGTTCTGCGATTCACCCTCGAAAATAGTGATTTAACAGCATAGGTTTTAGGGTCAACCCGCCCCTACAATACTGATAACGGAAAGGGCAGGTTTTCATTTCGGGTCAACCCGCCCCTACAAGTTCGGGTTAACTCATCACTAAATAACTGTGTCTACCTTCTCGCAAATTAATCGCTTTTTATTCGGAAAACCGCTACCCACCAGCGCCCATGCAGAAGAGAGATTGGGCAACTTCGCTGCCCTGGCTATTCTCGCTTCCGACGCACTTTCCTCTGTCGCTTATGCCACTGAAGAAATTCTACTGGTTTTAGCCGTTGCGGGAACTGGAGCGTTAGGGCTTTCCCTTCCCCTTGCAGGCGCGATCGCGCTACTCTTAGGTATCGTCATCCTCTCCTACAGTCAAACCCTGCGCGCCTATCCCAAAGGCGGCGGTTCCTACATCGTCGCGCGCGAAAACCTCGGACTGTATCCGGGACTGATTGCCGCCGCTTCCCTCCTCATCGACTACATTCTCACCGTCACCGTCAGCGTCTCCGCCGGGATTGCCGCCCTCACCTCCGCCATTCCCGCCCTGCACTCCTTTACCGTGCCGCTGTGTATCGGCGCGATCGCGCTGTTAACGATCGCTAATTTGCGCGGCGTGCGCGAAGCAGGCAAAATCTTTATGCTGCCGACCTACAGCTTCATCTTCAGCATCTTCCTGCTGATTATCCTAGGACTCTATAAACAAGCCACCGGAGGCATTCCTGCCCCTCCCGCCGCCGCACCCCTCCAAGCTACTTCCGGTTCCCTCGGAATCTTCCTGATTCTGCGCGCTTTTTCGGCAGGATGTACAGCCCTAACGGGTGTTGAAGCCATCTCCGACGGCGTACTCGTGTTCAAACCGCCCGAATGGAAAAATGCCCGTCGCACCCTCTTTTACCTCGGCAGCATCCTCTGCCTGATGTTCCTCGGCATTACTTACCTCGTCCATTCCTACCATCTCGTCCCTGTTGAAAAAGAAACCCTCGTCTCCGTTTTAGGGCGAGAAATTTTTGGCAACGGCTTACTCTACTATTTCCTACAAGTTTCCACCTTATTCATCCTTCTGTTGGCTGCGAATACCAGCTTTGCCGACTTTCCGAGGCTTTGCTACTTTGTCGCCCGCGATGGCTACCTCCCCCGGCAACTCGCCTTGCTGGGCGATCGCTTGGTGTATAGTAACGGGATTCGCCTCCTCAGCATCGCCGCCGCCATTCTCGTCGTTGTTTTCAAAGGACAAGTTAACGCCCTCATTCCCCTCTATGCGGTCGGCGTATTCACCTCCTTCACCCTTTCCCAAGCGGGAATGGTGCGCCATTGGTTTAAATTGCGCGAGAAAGGATGGCAATTGAGTGGTTTTATCAACGGTTTGGGCGCAATGACAACGCTTCTAGTTCTCGCGGTTATCGTCGCGACTAAATTCCGTTTAGGGGCGTGGATGGTGGTGGTTGCGATTCCCTTACTCGTTTGCTTCTTCGTTTCCATTCACCGCCACTATCGCATAGTTGCCTCAAAGTTGGAGATAAACAGCATAAAACCGATACCGCGCCCGCCGCGCCTGCCGGTAGATGCCGTCGGAACGCATCCTGCCATTGTTTTAGTCGGACAACTCCATCTAGGAACCCTCCAAGCCCTCGATTACGCCCGCACCATTGCCGATGAAATTGTTGCCGTCCACATCGATACAGGCAGTACCAACCGTGCCGCCCTCGAACAAAAATGGCAAGAGCTAGAATCGGATATTCCTTTAGTTATTCTAGACTCTCCCTATCGTTCGATTGTTACGCCGCTCATCGAATTCGTGCAATATTTTGAGACGCGACATTCCGGCATCTTTTCGACGATTATTATTCCCGTTTTTGTTACTCGCAATTGGTGGGAAGAAATCTTGCACAATCAAACCGCATTTTTTGTTCGCGCGGCTTTGCGCGTTAAAGGCAGTCGCGTGGTGACAACGGTTCGATATTATCTCTGAAGAAACCTGTATCATTCGGATAACAGCCCTGAATTCTGGCAAAGTTTGCCTCAATCAATACTATACTATCGAAAAATTAGGAAGGTTAATCATGTCATTAGCGATCGCCGTTTCAGATGCCAACTTTGAGCAAGAAGTCCTCAAAAGCGAACTGCCTGTATTAGTTGACTTTTGGGCTCCTTGGTGCGGCCCCTGTCGGATGGTGGGGCCAATTGTAGAAGAGGTGGCAGAACAATATGCCGGACAAATTAAGGTGGTGAAATTGGACACAGATCAAAATCCCAATACTCCTAGCCAATATGGAATTCGCAGCCTTCCTACCCTAATTGTATTTAAGGACGGCGAGCGGGTTGATACAGTAGTGGGAGCGGTACCGAAATCCACTCTATCTACAACTTTGGAAAAGTATTTGTAAGCCCATAACTCAACATCTCGCTAAGAGTGGACGTTTGAGAGATAGATGTCTTAAACGTCCGCTCGCGACCGGGGAAAATAACCGGCGAAGGGCTGACTTTTAGATGTGTAAAAAGACAGCGCTAGCCGCCTAAAGTTTGCTACTCTAGTTGCTGAAGCTAGCTGCCAAATGGCAGCAATGAGTTCTGGTAAAGTCCGCCTCAATCAATCGGAAAAATTAGGAAGGTTAATCATGTCATTAGTATTTGCCGTTTCAGATTTCAGCTTTGATGGAGAAGTTCTCAAAAGCGACCAGCCTGTATTAGTTAACTTTTTTGCCCCTTGGTCTGCCCCCAGTCTGGAGGTGGGGAAAATTGTGGAAGAGTTGTCAGTAAAATATGTCGAACGAATCAAAGTGGTGAAATTAGACGTAGATCAAAATCTCGATACTCCTAGCCGATATAGAATTCACACTCTTCCCGCCATAATGGTATTTAAGCGGGGCAAGGAGGTGGCTCGATTAGAGAAAATAATAGAAAAAAGCAATATAGAGCAAACTTTGGAAACGTTATCTTTAAGCCCATAACTCAACATCTAAATCGGCAGATGTGGGCTAAATTGACAACTCGGTTTACCCCCCGGAATTCACGCTGCGGCACGAGTCGCAGTCGAGGCGAACGCTCCTTTGAAATTCAACCTCTTACTCTGAATTGGAGCAATCCTGCCCTTGCAAGTTGGCTCTACGAACGAAGAATCCCCATACCTAAAGGCTGGGGAGAGTCAATCTACTGACTTGCTTGATAGTGAGTGCAGTCCTCCTCGCTTTCAATTAATTTCTTTGTTATTGTTCGCTGGGCTTGCTGGGCGAGGCATTATAGAGCGCGTCCAAGCGAGCGCGCGCATCTTCAACACTTTCAGAACGAACCACCAGAAGCGGTTCGTTAATGGGGTTACCGCGTTCGTCTAAGAGTTCGGGATGGGGAACCGTTCTGTGCTGGGAGGAGAAGGGGCTTGGGGAGGAGTAGCGGCGCTGAGACTCGACGCTTAAGGTAATTAAACTGCGAATTAAATTCCCGATCGCGAAAAAGGCAATAACCGTAAAGGCCAAAATGTAAAGTAAATGTAACATTGCGAGGATTCCTTTGGACGAACTGGTGAATATTTAGGATTTAATACAAGTTCTAGAAAAAGCTGACACTGATGTGCAGGTCGATCGCGTTTAACCCGATTCTCAAAGATTATCAGAAGTCCCCTCAATCTTGCCAGAAAATTCTTCAACAAGAAAGAGTTGCGGCTCTGTTGGCGGCTGCCTCTCAGTCGCGATTTTGCTCCTTAGAAGAGCGCCAGCGCATCGCTACGCGCCAACATTGACCGAGCAAATTGTGCCACGGCATTAAGGTTGCCACTTCAATTCCAGCATTGCCATCCATTCCTCGAAACAGGAGTTGAGCAGCGCTGACCTCCTGTTGGGCTGTCTTAATCCGTGCGAGCAGATCGGCTTGTTCTTCCGACGAAAGAAAATCTATCTTCTCAGATTCTAACAAAGTTCGCGATCGCGCAAACCAATACTGAAAATCCTCCAACAGCGGACCTAACACCGTTCCCAACAATTCTTTTTCCGGCGACTCATTTGAAGACACGATAAATCTCACCCAATCTCGATATTTCCTTGTAGTCCGGCAACTTGCCGAATAACTTTGAGTGTAGCGGGTTCAATAGCCAGCGAGCAACATTCGACTTCGAGGCAGGTGAGGGGGGACGGGGTGACGGGGTGAGGGGGGAATGGTGAATTATGAATGATGAGTGATGAATTATGAATGGTGAGTGGTGAGTGATGAATTATGAGGGCGGACGGGGGGACGGGGAGAAGAATTTGACCTCCAGTTTTAAGCTTGTCAATGTACTAGCAATTAACGGTAGTCCTTGGCGCGTTCGTAGGCGGCGATAACGGCGGGGCGCTCTTTGATAGCGTTAAACCAGCGTTGTAGGTTGGGAAACTCTTCGAGGTTTTGGCGCTGTTTCTCGTGGGGGACAATCCAAGGGTAACAAGCCATATCCGCGATTGAATAGTCCCCGGCAAGATAATCGCGTCCTTGCAATTGCTTGTCGAGTACGCCGTAGAGTCGATGGGTTTCGTTGACGTAGCGGGTAATGGCGTAAGGGATTTGTTCGGGCGCGTACTGAACGAAGTGATGGTTCTGTCCCGCCATTGGTCCCAATCCGCCTACTTGCCAGAATAACCATTCCATTACCGTTTTCCGCCCGCGCGCGTCTTGGGGGAGAAAAGAGCCGGTTTTTTCAGCAAGGTAAAGTAGAATTGCACCGGACTCAAAAATTGAAATTGGTTCGCCGCCATCGGTCGGATTGGGGTCTACAATCGCTGGCATTCGGTTGTTAGGCGAGATTTTTAGGAAATCCGGTTTGAACTGGTCTCCTGCTCGAATATCGACTGGGAAAATGCGATATTCGAGTCCTGCTTCTTCGAGGAAAATCGCGATCTTGTGACCGTTAGGTGTGGGCCAGTAGTAGAGTTCGAGCATCGTTTTTAATTCGTAATTCGTAATTCGTAGTTCGTAGTTCGTAATTCGTAATTCGTAATTCGTAATTTACGTCTGATGTGAATTATCCAAAAGCATTAACTGCCCTCACCCCCGGCCCCTCTCCCAACCCTGGGAGAGGGGAGAAAGAACAGTAAAATGGGATTTTCGGCTTCTAATGCACATTAGGCGTAATTTATCATTCATCACTCATCATACATAATTACCCCATTCATTATTCATTATTAATTATTCATTATTCATTTTTCCATCCATCGGTCGAGGCGCTGAGAGAGTTGATGGAGGGTTTCGGAGAGTTCGGGGGAAAGGTCGAGGGGAATGCTGCCCGAGCGGAGGTTAAGATCTCGTTGGGGGAAGGGAATTTCGATCGCGCGATCGCGGAAATGACGTTCGATGAGAAAATAGAGGTCGCTTTTGATGCGAAATTGCTGAGTTGGCTCGCGAATCCATACCAACAGTTGAAATTGGAGGGCGCTATCGCCAAATGCTTTAAAGAAGACTATCGGCGCGGGTTGGGAGAGAACTTCAGAATGCTCCTTAGCGGCGGCGAGGAGAATTTCGCGCACGGTTTCGACAGGGGAACCGTAAGCAACACCAACCGGAATTTTGAGGCGAGAAATGGGACTGCGATGCGTCCAGTTAATCACCTCCGATTCGAGAAAGCGGGAGTTCGGAACGATGACAGAAACGCGATCGAGGGTAACAATGGTGGTACTGCGAGCGTTAATATGTTCCACCGTACCCATTAATTCCCCCACTTCAATAAAATCGCCAATTTGAATCGGACGCTCGAAAATAAGGGCAAGTCCGCTGATAAATTCTTTAGCAATTCCTTGCAATCCTAAGCCGACTCCCACGCCCAATACGCCCGCAAAAACGTTAAGAGAACTGAGTTCTAAACCCCACAGTTGAATAACAACAATCGTGCCGATAAAAATCGTCAAATATTGACTGATGCTGGCGATGGTTTCTTGGGCGGCGCGGCTGAGTCCGGTTAAACTGAGAACGCGAACGCGCAAGATTTGGCGGAAGTTGCTTGCCCCCAGAATCAACAAGCCGATTAACCCCAATAAACGCAGCAGATCTAAAATTGAAAATGATTTGTTCCCTAAAGGGAATAAATCGGAAGTGAGGGCCACCCCGAGGGTATCGATAAGGGTGCGGCTAAACTGTCGGGTTTGGGGGAAGAGGCGGGTGATGTAGAAGAAGAGGGCTAGCGCGATCGCGATGCGAAGAACGGCAAGTAAAATGCGGGCAATTAAGGCTAAAATATTCTTGTCGCTGCGATCGGCAGTGCTGGGACTATTCCCTTGGGATTCGCCTCGCCGCAACATCAGAAAATTTTGCCAGCGCTGCCAAAGCTGCCCTAACAATAGGCTAAGCAAACTCCCCGCCACCGCAGCAATAACAGCCCGAAGAACTGCACCATTGAAATACTCCGGCGTTCGTTCGTAGCGCGCGCGTTCCAGCGCTTTATCAATAGTTCGCGCCCATTCCCCTGCCCTCGCTTGTAAATCGCCACCATCGGGAATATCGGCGGAGGTGATAGAAAGGAGGTAGGTATCGTTGACTTTGATAACGGGGATTTCTCCCACTCGTTCGAGGGTGACGACGGGTGCTTCGTCTCGGGCAACGACGCGGGCGAGAGATTGATTGATTTCCGTCGCCCGCTGTTGTGCGGTGAAGTTTCCCGATTCCGTCACATTGAAAAGTACATTTCCATCCAAGATAATCGGTGCTGTCCTCGCTTGGGCGAAGGCGGGTAGAGGATTTGAGGCGATTGCCAGAATAAGGGCTATCGTACTGAGGAGAAGACCGATGAGTCTCATGCGAGGCGGAAAGAGGGAACAGGTTACAGGTTACAGGTTACAGCAGAAGCGTGCGTTCTTTCTCAGCAGGCTAAAGCACCTCTACTTTGCGTCCTTTTACAGGTTATAGGTTACAGTAGAAACGGGCGAACAATCGCGCTCACCCGGCGTAAAAACTTTTGCACCATTAAGTGGCGTTTAAGTGTTGGTATTCTTATTCTCCAATACTGAGTTTTCGCAACGCAATTTTTTTGCCAATGCTTTCAATGCAGAGTTGTAAAGAACGCATCAGTTCTGAGTTTTCCCGATAATCAGCAGGGGCGAGGTTAGCAACCTTTTGATGGGGGGTGATTTGAGCGTGATGTTCCCATTCTTCGGGGCGGTGATGGGACTTGTAAATGCCAAGCGCAAAGCCGTTGTATTCATTCATCACCGCGAAACAAGGCACGTCAGAAGTCCCATCCCCGACATAGATTGCTTGGTCGAGGGGGACGTGCAAATTTTCAGCAGAGAAGTCGCGATAGTTGTAGATTAAATCTTTATCTTCGGTGCGGTCGATTCCTTGAGAAATGTTGAAGAGATAGCGCGTTTTTTCGACATGAGTCATCTGCTGTTTGATAAAATCGATCTCTCCAGCCGAATTATAGGAAAACTCGCACCCCCACATCCGTTTGAAGTTTGGTGCGATTCGATTATTGCGGGCAAGTTCGACAAAGCCGCCTGTAATGAGGTAAAATTCTATTTCTAACTCGGTGTCGATGCGAGCGGCACAATCTCGCAAGCGCTCGAACATTTCAGGGATGCCATCAATGGGCTTCAGGTTTTGTCCGACTTCGGCTAACTTTTCTCGCGTAATTCTTTCTTTTTCTGGGCGTTGCTGAGAGATTTTTGTTAAGCAATACGCGCTAGCTAAATACTTTTCCCAGTCGTTATCGAGCAAAGGTTGCATTTTTTGGCGATCGAATTCCTCTTTGTCGATCGCAAATCGCGTTAAAATGGCATCGAAACTATCCTGCGGAATTAGCGTTTCGTCAAAGTCGAAGGCAATCGCGATCCGATTGCGGAAGGGGAAAGTCGAGCGATCGGTCATGACGAAATACTTAAAGTAACTTCAATCCCTTATTTTACCATTTTTTGGTCAACGAACCCTTAGCATTTTTTGTTTGCGTGAGTACACTGCGCGGGCGAATGCCATTCGCCCCTACCCATCTAATTTCAATTTTTATACCTCTCATTAGAAAATTGAAGCAAGAAAGAAAAACATTATGAAATATCCCATTATTATTTATCCTTGCGATGAGGTGGCTATGTTGCGGAAATTCCAGCTTTGAAAGGATGTTTGGTTCGAGGATAAACGTTATTAGAAACTTTGGCAGAACTGGAAATTGTCTCCAAACTCTGGCTAGAAACTGCCCAACAATACGGACAGAAATTACCGGATGCGGAAAAAGAGATGCAAAAGGTTAAAGCTTTGAGCGATAGTGGTTGAAGTGTTGAATGTGAAACGATGCTTCCGTTCGTGCTTCCTCCTTCTTATATCAAGAAATCTTGACAAGCTTCCCCGAAAATTCTCGCCCCCACAAACTCTAACCTCTTAGCCCGCCCTAGCTTACCGCTGGTTCAATCCAACTCTAAACCCTTTCAAAAGTTTTCCCCCTTCCCGTGGCTAAAACTCGGACAATAGAGGTAGATTAATAAGTTTGTCGATTAGCATTGTGCCGAAACGGAGGAGAAAAGATGGTTGCTGATGTTGCCATGAATCGAGATTACGAAGCGAAAACCCAACAAATCGCGAAAGAATTAATTGCGGCGACGCGAGAGAAGCGATCGCTCTTCAGCCAAATGCGCGATACGATGCGTTTGGAGGAGAAACTACTCGATTGGGCGATGGCGAATCCGGGATTGCGCTATCAGTTGTTTAGTTTTATCGATTGTTTGCCCGCATTGCGCAGTAAAGCGGAAATCGCGCGGCATTTCCAGGAGTATCTCAGCGATAAATCGGTGGAATTGCCGGGAATGCTCAAAAATATGCTCAATTTCGCCGATGCGAGTTCTCCCCCCGCGCAACTCGCCGCGACGACGGTAGAACAATCGGTGAAAACCCTCGCCTATAAGTACATCGCGGGCGAAAATATCCCCAAAACGATTAAAACCATCGAGCGTTTGCGTAAAGAAAAGCTTGCCTTTACCATCGATTTATTGGGCGAGGCGGTGATTGCGGAGGCAGAAGCACAACGCTACCAGCAGCGATATCTGGAGTTAATCGAAGCGCTGAGTCAGGCGGCGAAGAGTTGGGGTAATATTCCCCAGATTGATGAGGCGGATGGGGAAGTTTTGCCGAAGGTGCAGGTTTCGGTGAAGTTAACCGCATTTTACTCGCAATTCGACCCGCTCGATCCTCAAGGCAGTCAGGAAAAAGTCTGCGATCGCATCCGCCCCTTACTGCGTCGGGCGAAGGAAGTGGGAGCCGCGATTCACTTCGATATGGAACAATATGAGTATAAAGATCTCACCCTTGCGATCTTAAAAGATTTGTTGATGGAGGAAGAGTTTCGCGATCGCAGCGATATCGGGATGACGATACAAGGCTATCTGCGCGACTCCTACGCAGACTTACAAGATTTAATCGCTTGGGCGAAAAAACGCGGCACGCCGGTAACAATCCGTTTGGTCAAAGGGGCATACTGGGATCAAGAAACGATTAAAGCTATTCAACACGACTGGAAACAGCCCGTTTTCAATCAAAAAGTAGCGACAGATGCCAACTACGAGCGATTAATGCAGCTTTTGCTGGAAAATCACGAATTCCTGTACGCTGCTATCGGTTCCCATAACGTCCGCACCCAAGCCAAAGCCGCCGCCATCGCCGAAACCTTGCAGATTCCCCGCCGTCGCTTTGAGATGCAAGTATTGTACGGGATGGGCGATCGCCTCGCGCAAGCCTTAGTCAAACGCGGCTATCGGGTTCGGGTTTATGCCCCTTACGGCGACTTATTACCGGGAATGTCCTACTTAATTCGCCGTTTGCTCGAAAATACGGCTAATTCCTCTTTCTTGCGACAAAATGCAGCCGAAGTTTCCATCGAAGAACTCATCGCCCCGCCGAAAGTTGAAACCGAACAACCGTTAATCGCTAAATCCCCTTTCCCTAACGCCGCCGATACTAACTACGCCGAAGTTGACGTGCGCCGCCAAGCCCAGGAAGCCTTAGCTAGCGTTCGCAATTCCCTCGGTAAAACCTATTTACCCCTGATTAACGGCGAATACATCCAAACTGAATCCTTTTTAGACTCCCTCAATCCCTCCAATCCGGCGGAAGTTGTCGGTAAAGTCGGACAAATTTCCCTCGAACAGGCAGAAGAAGCGATCGCAGCGGCAAAAGCAGCGTTTCCCGCATGGCAGAAAACCCCTGCCTCCGAACGCGCCGCTATCCTTCGCACTGCTGCCGATATCATGGCATCTCGCCGTCACGAACTTTCCGCTTGGATTTGCGTGGAAGTGGGCAAAATTTTGCCGCAAGCGGATGCAGAGGTATCGGAAGCGATTGATTTCTGCCGCTATTACGCCGATGAGATGGAACGGTTGGATGCGGGTTATCAGTACGATATCGCCGGGGAAACGAACCGCTATTTCTATCAACCGCGCGGCTTGGCGGTGGTGATTTCGCCTTGGAATTTCCCGATGGCGATTGCAACGGGGATGACAGTGGCGGCGTTAGTCGCCGGGAATTGCACGTTATTGAAGCCTGCTGCCCCTTCTTCGGTGATTGCCGCCAAAATTGCCGAAATTCTCGTTGCAGCGGGCTTCCCGAAGGGTGTATTTCAGTACGTGCCGGGGAAAGGTTCGACGGTGGGGAATCGTTTGGTGGCGCATCCGGACGTACATTTAATTGCGTTTACGGGTTCCCAGGAAGTGGGCTGCCATATCTATGCAGAAGCGGCGAAGTTGCAACCCGGACAGAAGCACCTGAAGCGGGTGATTGCAGAGATGGGCGGTAAGAATGGGATTATTATCGATGAGAGTGCGGATTTAGACCAAGCGGTGGCTGGGGTTGTGGCTTCGGCATTCGGCTACACGGGGCAGAAATGTTCGGCTTGTTCGCGCGCGATCGCGTTGGAGCCGGTATATGATGCTTTTGTGGAGCGTTTAATCGAAGCGACGAAATCCTTGAATATCGGGGCTGCGGAAGAACCGAGTACGCTGGTTGGGCCGGTAGTGGATAAGGCAGCACGCGATCGCATTTTGGAGTATATCGCGATCGGCAAGCAGGAAGCTACCCTCGCCCTAGAACTGCCGATACCGGAGACGGGGTATTTTATCTCGCCTACCGTTTTTACCGATGTTGCGCCCAATGCAACCATCGCCAAAGAGGAAATTTTCGGCCCGGTTTTGGCAGTGATGAAAGCGAAAAACTTTGAGGAAGCGTTGGAGATTGCCAATAGTACCAACTATGCCCTCACTGGGGGGGTGTATTCTCGCACGCCTTCGCACATCCAGCGCGCCTATGCTGAGTTTGAGGTGGGGAACTTGTATGTGAATCGTACCATTACCGGCGCGATCGTTTCCCGGCAACCCTTCGGCGGTTTCAAGCTGTCTGGGGTGGGTTCAAAAGCGGGTGGCCCGGATTATTTGTTACAATTCCTGGAACCGCGTCATGTGACGGAGAATATTCAGCGTCAGGGTTTTGCGCCGATTGAAGGGGCGGAGTAGTTTTAGTGAGGGCGCAGGTTATGCGCCCTTGACAGGTTTACTCAGAGATAGTCAAAGCATCAGGTATGCCCAAAAAAGTACGAGAATTAAAACAAATCCTTCGCAAAGCAGGGTTTACAGAACTTCCCGGTAAAGGAAGTCATACGAACTGGGTACATCCGTTATATGCGGGAAAGCTTACAATTGCTGGTAAAGATAGTTCGGACGCGAAACGCTATCAGGAAAAAGCTGTTGAAGAAGCGATTTCTGAAATTGAGGGAAGGGCAAATGAGCAATAAATTTAAGTATCAGATGGTGATTCAATGGTCTGAAGAAGATAATTGTTTTTTAGTCGGATTTCCCGACTTTCCCGGACAGAGATGGCGCTCGCACGGCGATTCGTATGAAGAAGCAACAGCCAATGGAATTGAAGCTTTAGAGTCTTTGATTATGGCTTATGAAGCAACCCACGAACCTTTGCCAGAACCGACCGTTTATGAAGTTGCGTAAAACAACATATAGCGCGATGACTTCCTGTATCAGTACAAAAATAGGCAGACAAAGCTTATGAACTCTGACGTTTCGACGAAATCCTGAGTTATGGTTGCTGCTTGTTCACTTTTAAAAGCAATTACTATCTGAATGCTATGTTCGATTTAAACCAAGCTTGGAAATGTGTTGCTGAACTAAGAGGACATTCCAGTTGGATTTATGGAGTTCCAATTATTTCTAATGCAATGTTAGCGAGTGTTAGTGGCAGCAAAATTCTATTATGGAATTTGAACACTCAAGAAATAGATTATGTTTTTGAAGAACATACAAATGTCATACTCTCTCTGAGTCTTAGCTCTGATAATCGGATTTTGACCAGCGGTAGTCTTGATAAGACAGTTTGCCTTTGGAACTTAGAAACAAAAGACCTAATTTGTAGGCTTGCAAAACGCAAAGATCCGATTAACTCAGTCGTGTTTAGTCCTGACAATAAGTTACTTGCAAGTGGAGGAGAAAGTAAATACCGAACCGCTGATGGACAAAAAACAACTATTTATCTTTGGAAAGTTGATAGCAAGGAATTAGTTCGCACTTTTGTCGGACACGATTTGAGAGTAAATACTCTTGCCTTCAGTCCTGATGGGCAAACTCTGGCTAGTGGAAGTAATGACCATACTGTTAGATTATGGGATGTCAATTCGGGTAGACAGTTGTATATTTTAGAGGGACACTCTAGCAAGATTGGTACAGTTGCTTTTACTCCAGATGGAGGCAGTCTAATTAGTAGTGGTGGCGGTGGTATCAAAGTGTGGAATGTACAAACTGGAGAATTGCAGCAGAGCCTTGCTGAACAGTCTGAATATACTCGATGCTTTGCAATCGATCCTACTGGTCAACTTCTAGCTTTTGAAGTACACAATGGGATTGAAATATGGAACCTAAGAAGTAGGGAAAAGGCGCAATACTTAGACTTCATGTCGCCAATTAGCATGAATTTCAGTGCTGACGGGAAATTCTTGGCTAGTGGAGATGCTACTGCGTTTACCGAAGAAGGTGGTTTAGTAAAAGTGTGGAGTGTTCCAACGCTAGAGTTTGTAGCAGATCGAGTTGACCAAAACTCTGCTAGCTCCGAATTGGCTGCTGAGCGTCAAAAAATTGAATCTGAGGGGTATTTTGATGTTAAAACTCTTGAAGATGCTAGGAGGCGGATAACTGCCTCCATTGTACAGCGACAGGGACAAGCTGAATTTCGGCGTAAGTTACTAAAATCTTACGGTGGTCGATGTCCAATAACTAATTGTGATGTAGAATCAGCTATTGAAGCAGCCCATATAATTCCCTATCAAGGGGCTGAAACTAATCACCCAACAAATGGTTTACCGCTCAGGGCTGACATACATACTCTGTTCGATTTACATCTAATGTCAATCCAACCAGATACCTATGGTGTTGTAATTTCCCCTGAACTTACTAGTACCTGTTACCAAGATTTAGCTGGTCGGAAACTGATTTTACCGCAGGATCGAAACGCAGTACCCGATCGAAATGCTTTAACTAAGCATCATGAAACTTTTCTCAGTAAGTGCAAGAATAGTCAGTCATCAGCAAGCTAACAACCTTTTGGCGGGAGTAGATAAGCGAACTTAGAAACGGGACATACAAAACAGCCTTATCAATGTATGAGATAGAGTTCACAGAAAATGCAATTGAAGACCTGAAATCTTTCAGAAAGACAGAGCAACAGATAATCGTATCGGGCATTGATACTCAACTCAAGTACGAACCGACTGTAGAAACTCGAAATCGTTTTCAGATGCGACCCAATGAGGTGGCTGAGTGGGAACTACGCATCGGGAAATATAGAGTCTTTTACAATGTAGAAACTCAAGTGGAGATTGTCAGTATTGAGGTAATTGGATTTAAGAGCGGAAATCAACTCTTTGTACGCGGTCAACGGAGGAAATTATGAGAGTCGTTACAATTTCAGAATCGCAAAGTTTTCTAATCGACTTACTCGAAACGGTTCGAGAAGAAGGATTGATTCTACAAACAACTGACGGTCAACAATTCGTATTGTTCTCTCTTGAGAATTGGCAAGGTTTTGATGTCGGCGACAGTGAAGATTTTGAAGAAGAAGTTAAAGCCACTTCAGAAAACAAAGAATTGATAGAATTTTTAGCTAAACGTCGAAACGAAAACAAACGAGTTTCAATGGCAGATTTGAAAAAACAGTTAGGTTTGAGTTAAAGCAACTAGAATATTGGATGAGGCAGCTTCATCATTTCAGTATAGAGCCTAAGTTATGCAAATCGCGATCGCTCTCCCTTAAGAACTCATTCAACACGCGGATTTATGAGTTACGATAGTGCTATTTCCTACGCGGCTTCGGAGACTATGGATATGACTTCAGTATCCCATCACCAACCCGTCATCATGCGTACAGAGCGAGGGCTGACAATTTCTGGCACTCGTATCACCCTCTACGATGTGATGGACTATCTAAAGGCTCAATATCCTTCAAAATTTATTTGCTCCTTATTCGATCTAACAGAGGAGCAGATTAACGTTGCTTTATCCTATATTGAAGCAAATCGCCCTGAAGTTGAAGCAGAGTATCAACTGGTTCTAAAACAAGCTGAGGAAAATCGGCAATATTGGGAAGAGCGCAGTCGCGAACACCTTGCTCGTGCAGCAAAGAGATCTCCTCAGCCCGGTCAAGAAGCTCTTTGGGCAAAACTTCAAGCGCAGAAAGCTAGATATGAGCTAGAAGCATGAACTTTTTAATCGACCATGTATAATAAATTAGTTGTTCTGGCTGGAATTAAATTTGTCAGGATATCGAGGTAATCCAATGGTCAATGTAACTGTTGATGAAATTCAGCGTGACCCATTAAAGTATCTTCAGCGTGTCGAGGCTGGTGAAGTTCTTATCATTACCCAGGCTAATAAACCGATCGCGGAACTTAGACCTATTACCAGTAATAAACAATTGCGACCATTTGGTTTATGTGCAGGCGAGTTTACCGTTCCAGATGATTTCGATGCTCCTTTGCCAGAAGAGCTTCTCAGTGTATTTGAGGGTCAATGAGAATTTTGCTCGATACGCATATCTTTTTGTGGTTCATCAGTTCGTGCCTACTCAGTGAGTGTCATGTAGTAGCATCGCGATCGCGTGCCACTACGCAAATCCCTGCGCGATCGCTCTCCCCGGCAACCCTTCGACGGTTTCAAACTTTCTGGGGGAGGTTCAAAAGCGGGCGGCTTCTAGAGCTAGCGCTAAGAAAGCTATAATGATGCCATGTCGATCGCGTTTCCTAGGAGCCGTTTATGAGTCAGCAGCTAACTCTAGAAATCAGCGATGAGGTCTACGCCGACCTACAGCGTAAAGCCAGTTCGGTGGGAATTTCTATAACGGAGTGGATAGTTACTGTTCTCAGCAGGCAGGGCAGGACGAGGCTGTCTCTAGAGCAGCAAGAGCAGGCACGGCAGAGGTTCAGAAGTCATGCAGGAGCAATCAGCTTAGGATACGCAACGGGTATAGATAACCAAGCCATTGATGCAGACCTCGCAAAAGCGTATGCCGATGAGTATTAAAACTGGAGTTGTGCTGTGCTTTTAGACACATCAGGCTTGCTGTGCTACCTGCATCGCGATGAGCCGCAGCATGAGAAAGCCGTACAACTTATCCATGCTTCAAGCAATGGGCTTTTGACTCACGGTCATGTCCTGGCTGAATTGGTTGCTCTTGCACTGATTCGCCGCCTCCCTCGAGCTAAGGTTCTAGAGTTTGTAGTTGATTTAGTTGACAACCCAGATATTGAAACGGTCTGGGTTGATGAGCAACTGCACCGAGAAGCGATGCAACTTTTGGTCGCTCGGCAGGACAAGGGGTATTCCTTATGCGATGCGGTCAGCTTTATCCTGATGCGCCAGTGTGGGATAACCGATGGATTGACAACAGATCGCCATTTTGAGCAGGAAGGGTTTGTTAGACTCTTGCCGCCAGCTAGCTAATACCTCAGTGCCGCAGCGCAGTTTCAATTTTAGAGCAGAACGCAAAGGTCATCGCTCTCCCTTAAGAACTCATTCAACATCGCGATCGCGTGCCACTACGCGAATCCCTTGAGGGTCAATGAGAATTTTGCTCGATACGCATATCTTTTTAATGAGGCAGCTTCAACCTTTCACCTTAGAGCCTAAGTTACGAAAATCGCGATCGCTCTCCCTTAAGAACTCGTTCAACATCGCGATCGCGTACCACTACGCAAATCCCTGCGCGATCGCCTTGCCCATAATAATCTTAGCAGTTCTTATACACCTTTCTCAGCTTTGATTATAGGCATCTAAAAACTCCTCTCTCGGCAGGCCAACCTGCGTACAAATAGCTCGAAGTGTTCCACTTTTAATCGCTGAGTGATTTGGCATCACTAAAGGCGTAACTGTTCCATCTTCATTCTTGCGTTGCATCACAATATGTTCTCGCTCTCGAATCATCTCGAAGCCTAATAGCTCAAAGGCTTTAACAACCCGCTTTTTAGGTGCATCAACTGGAAACTTGGGCATTAAAGGGCGACTCCTGCCTCAGTAATGAATACTTCAACTGAGAGAATCTCTTCTAATAATTCTTTACCAAATATCTCGATATAACAAGCAATTGCCGATTTGACATCTGACAGAGCTTCCTCATAAGTGTTGCCTTGACCGACAATCGCACCAACAACACCAATGGGATAAGCAACATATCCATCAGAATGTTTTTCAATCACTATCTTTAATTGATTCATTGATTTTTTCAACAACAGGAGCAAGTTGATTGCCTCTAAGTCACGAAAAGATTTGACATTTTGAGTGTCTTAATTATAACTTAAGTTCCTCGCTCTAATTACCCACCCAGGCGTTGCCGAATCTCTTCCAACAATGTTCCCTCTGGATTAGCGTCGGTTTGTTGGGAGCGATTTTAAACAAAGTTTGACAGGTTTAACTCCTTTTTAGATGACCTATACATGAATGTACTGATTTAGGGCTGGTGGGTGCTGCTCCATGCTACAAAATTAATCTGTAGAGACGTTGTATACAACGTCTCTACAGGCGATTTGTTCTTTCTTAAGTCAGTGCCATTCACCTATACATTGATGGAAGAGTGGTGCGTTACGCTTCGCTAACACACCCTACGGAGTTTTAACTGCTAAAGCCGCGTTTTCCCCTCCAATCTTGCCCCACTTTGTCGCAATTTCTCTTCGCTCAACTTCCCCTGCTTCTGGGCTTCTAACAATGCCTTCATCGCCGGATAATATAAGTCTTTATCGTAGGCAATTAGAATCAAATCGACTCCCGCATTGAGAGCGTAAATTGTCGCGTTTTTGAAACCATAGCGGCTATGATAAACGGCGTACATACTAAAGTCATCGGTAATCAAAATTCCGTCGTGCTGCCATCGATCGCGCAAAACCCCAGAAATCACTTTTGAGGAGAAGGAAACGGGATAGTTGGGGTCGAGTTGCGCTAAGATGGGATGCCCGAGCATGGTAAGGGCTGGGCTGTTTTTCAAAACTTCTCGGAAGGGAACCCAATCTTCGGCTTCGAGTTCCGCGATCGCGGTTTCTAAAACTGCACTATTGAGATGAGTATCTTCAGTTACTCTCCCTAAACCGGGGAAATGTTTGAGCGTACAATAGACGTTCTGTTGCAACAATCCCTCGCAATAGCTTTTGGCAGCGCGAGAAACTACGGCGCGATCGCGGGAAATGGCGCGGCGATAAATTAAGGAGAAGCGATCGCGCGGATTGATAATCTTATGGTTAAGATCGACGACGGGCGCAAAGTTTAGATTAATCCCTAATTCGGCTAATTCTTTGCCCTGCTGCGTGGCATAATCGAAGGCAGCTTTTTCTTGCTGGGCGGGCGTTTTGGCTTCGGCAATCGCAGCGGAAAGTTGAGGTAGCTTGCTGAGAGGTGGCGAGAGACGAGAGACGATTCCGCCTTCTTGGTCGGTGGCAATCCAGAGGGGAGATAAGTTCTGTTGTTTGCGGATATTTTGAAGGGTTTGAATTTCTTGCTGAATTTCAGCTTTGGTTTTGCCCTCAATGTTTCTTCGGGTTATGAAAATTCCCGCGATCGCGCGTTTTTCCACCAGCGCCCGCACTTCCTCAACCTTGCGATAGCCAACGATGAAATGTTCCCCTAATCGTTCCACTTGTGACGCTTCAGCGCTTAAAACCGCTCGTTTTTCGGATTGAAGTTGGGCGGTGAAAGCGAGCAAAATTGAGAGTCCGGCTGCGGTTAAAACCAGGATCGAAATCTTTAAAATTCGTGCTTTTAAATTGGGGCTTGAAAAGCGTGCAAGTTGTGCTATGATAATAATTAAACTTAGGGCAGCTATGGCCCAAAAAATTTCCCAACGGATACCGGCACACAGCGGCGATCGCCAATTGGCTGCAATCCCCAACGAAACCACGGCATACAGTAGTTGTAGGACTTGCAGCAGGATTCCCCCCAACCGCCGCAACTTAAACCAAAGCGCGTCCGACACCCAAAAACTCCCGCACGCTTCGCAAATATGTCGCCGCATCTTCTAGCATGGGAAAATGCCCGGTTTTAGGAATTTCGCAATACTCGATCTTCTCGTTCAACTCCGCCGCTTTTCTGCCCATTTCTGGCGGAATAATCTTATCTTTCTCGCCGCTAATTAACAGCGTCGGCATGGGTAAGCGGCTGAATTTTTCCGGCATAATTTCTACCGCCCTTTGGTTGACGCAGGTAAAAATCGTTTCCAGGGCAGCTTCGCGATCGGCCAGAAGATAATCTTCTAAAAAAGCGCGTTTATCCGGCTTGGGGATGGGGCGATGTAAAAACCGCGCCATAAACATTTGCTCGGTAAACGGAACTTTCATCAACCAGTTATAGCGGAATTTCACCACGTAACCGCCAAACTGATAAAAGGCGGCAAACGCTTTCTCGTCGTACTCAAAAATGCCGGTACAATTGAGAATCGCGCGATCGCACTTTTCCGGGTATAAGTTGAGGAATAAGACGGCAACGGAAGCGCCCATCGAATGCGCGTTGAGGATGGCGCGATCGAGGTTTAATTCTGCCATTAACGCCGCTAAATCTTCGGCGTATTCTTCCAGTTCGTAGCTCAATTCTAAAGGCGTTTGCGGCAGACGAGAACGCCCAAAACCGCGTAAATCGTAGAGCAAACAATTAAACTCATCCGAAAGCGCGATCGCGGTATTACGCCAATAACGAGCGGAACCTCCCCAACCGTGCAAAAAAATCATTACGGGGAGATTGCGGGTGCGATCGCCGATCCATTCGTAATAATGCTCGACACCGCGTACTAAAATTAAAGAAGGAGAAGGAACTTGCATTTTCCTGAATGCCGAATGTTTCTCTCATTGCAAACTTTTAAAAAATTCTCGTACTGCCGTTGGTTGATTATCGGGTTGTACGAAATTCGCCAGAATATTCAAGTCCAGATCGGGTAAAAATTTACTTTTTTCAGAGGTATTATAAGTTCCTCCTTGTAAGCAATAAAGAGAAAACTTTCCTTGCTGCCAAAACCAAACTTCCTTCACGCCTAACCCCAAATAAACTTGCAATTTATTGAGTCCACCGCTCGTTACAATGACTTCTAGCGCAAAATCGGGAATATTTTTTAAATCTCCCACGCAGTAACATTCATCGGGTTCCAATCCTCGTGCTTCTGCCTCATTGCGGTAGGTTGTCGAACCGCAACCGTGAAGATCGAGATTCCGAGCTAAAGCGTAAGTTTCTAAAAGGCGACCGATAATCGTTTTCTCGCGCTCGTGCTGGGGAGAAAGAATCATAATTTCTAGAAATTCTTGGCAATAGGTGAGGCGTAACCCCGGTACATCTTCGAGGACGCGATCGAGATCTATATATTGTTGCCAATTAATATCGTTTAGAATCAGATGCCTATCGGTCTGACTGTCCTGTTTTTCAAGGAGTTCGAGGTTCATATCCGTTTTATAAAATTAAGAATAAAACCGTTAATCGACACTCGATAAATTTATTTTTAATAGAGGTAGAGACGTTGACTGGCAACGTCTCTATCATGCGGTTCTCAATTCACTCAATTACGCAGATTCCGGACGCATCGAAGATGGATGTAGCAATAACTCTGCCGTCGATCGCTTCTCGACCATTTCCGGGGTAATCGAACAGCGGCGCACGTCCTTGCGCGAGGGCAACTCGTACATCACATCGAGCATCAACTCTTCAACGATACTGCGTAACGCCCGCGCTCCGGTTTTGCGCCGATAAGCTTCCCGAGCGATCGCGCGTACTGCATCCGGGCGAAACTCCAGTTGTACGTTGTCCATCTTCAACAACTTCTGATACTGCTTCACCAGTGCATTGCGCGGTTTTGTCAAAATTTCCACTAGCGCATCTTCATCCAGCGGCTCGAGAATCGCCACCATTGGCATCCGTCCGATAAACTCCGGAATCACGCCAAACTTAACCAAATCGTCCGGTTCCAGTTGCGAGAGGGCATTCACCGCACGCTGTTCGCGCGATTGGACTTCACCCGGACGCACGAAACCCATCGACTTTTGACCGACGCGGCGATCGACAATCTTATCCAATCCGACAAACGCACCGCCGCAAATAAACAGAATATTGCTGGTATCGATCTGAATGCAATCTTGGTAGGGATGCTTGCGCCCGCCTTGGGGTGGTACATTCGCGATCGTTCCTTCCAACATCTTCAACAGCGCTTGCTGTACGCCTTCGCCGGAGACATCGCGGGTAATCGAAGGATTCTCGCTCTTGCGGGCAATTTTATCGATTTCGTCGATATAAATAATGCCCCGCTGCGCCTCCTCAACATCCAAGTCCGCCACTTGCAACAGGCGCAATAAAATATTCTCAACATCTTCGCCCACGTAACCCGCTTCCGTCAGCGTCGTTGCATCGGCTACGGCAAACGGCACATCGAGAATCTTCGCCAAGGTTTGCGCGAGAAGCGTTTTACCCGAACCCGTCGGCCCGATCAGCAAAATATTTGACTTTTGCAGTTCGATCGCGTCCTCGCCATTCACCTTACCATTTTGCTTGCTCTGCAAGTAGCTAAGCCGCTTGTAATGGTTGTATACCGCCACCGACAGCACTTTCTTCGCTTCGTCCTGCCCGATCGCATATTCATCGAGATATTGCTTGATTTCCGTCGGTTTGGGAATCTGGTTAAAGGTCAAGCGTTCTGGCTGAGCGCGACGTTTGGGCGGTCGTTCCTCGGAACGCGCTACAGGTTGAGGCACCGGACTCGAGGAATCGATCAACTCCTCATCTAAGATCTCGTTGCATAACTCGACGCATTCATCGCAGATATAAACGCCGGGACCGGCGATTAATTTGCGGACTTGCTCTTGAGATTTACCGCAGAAAGAGCATTTCAGATGGGAGTCGTATTTTGGCATAGGTTGACCTCTTAGTTCGCTGAAGGAGTGCCGACTTGAGTTAAGGGCTTGGACGTTCTTTCGATAACGCGATCGATCAAGCCGTATTCGGCTGATTCTCGAGCGGACATAAAGAAGTCGCGTTCGGTATCAGCAGCAATTTTATCGAAAGGTTGTCCGGTATGGGCTGCCAAAAGTTCGTTGAGTTGCTGCTTGATATAGAGAATTTCTTTAGCTTGAATCTCAATATCAGCGGCTTGACCTTGCGCGCCTCCAAGCGGTTGGTGGATCATGATTCGCGCGCTGGGGAGTGCCATGCGCTTGCCTTTCGTACCGCCGCTGAGGAGGAACGCGCCCATACTTGCCGCCAGCCCGAAGCAAATGGTTACGACATCGGGACGAATTTGCTGCATGGTATCGTAAATCGCCATCCCCGCATAAACCGAACCGCCGGGAGAATTGATATACAATTGAATATCCTTCTCCGGGTCTTCAGCTTCAAGAAATAGCAGTTGCGCCACGATCGAATCGGAAACGGCATCGTTAACTTCGCTTCCTAAAAAAACGATCCGCTCGCGCAGCAGCCGAGAATAAATATCAAACGCTCGCTCGCCCATTCCCGACTGTTCGATGACCATTGGCACGATGGCGCGAGTCTCGGAGGTAATCGGAAGGCCCGAGGCACTCTCGATACAGTATGGGGAATGACTGATTAACGAGCGATCGGTCGCAGATTGGATCATAAAGCGCTGGCACAAAGGGTTATATCGAGAGGGTTTGGGTGAATTTTAAAAGCGACCGCATTCAGTCGATTTTTGGGGTTCTGCCCATTCCCCATTGCTCTTATTAATTATTATGCCCTAAGTTTTAAGCTTCAGGGTGGCGAGCGCACTAGATTTACGCCCGATCTGCCCTCTGCCCGAAAAAAACCGCGATCGCGCCCAACTTCAATTAAAATCCGATTTGCCCGTCCAAAAAGCGCGCTTCTCCCTCGAGTTGGAACCCTTGTTGCCCTACCTTCAGTTAAGCGATCGCGCTCGCCCGCTCCCATCGCGCAAAAGCACTACAATAAGCATTACTAACCTCGGCAAGCTTAAAATTGCGAGCAGGGGGAACGGGGGAATGGTGAATTATGAATGATGAGTGATGAATTATGAATGGTGAGTGGTGAGTAATGAATTATGAGGGGGGATGGGGTGACGAGGGGACGGGGGGACGAATTATGAGTAGTGAGTGATAATTACGAACTACGAACTACGAATTACGAATTACGAATTACGAATTACAAACTATGTTAACCCTTCGACCTCCCGTAGACTTCCAAGACGAATTCGACATCATTGTTATCGGTGCCGGACATTCTGGTTGCGAAGCCGCCCTCGCTGCCGCTCGCTTGGGATGTCGCACGTTAATGTTAACCCTTAACCTCGACAAAATTGCGTGGCAGCCTTGCAATCCCGCTGTCGGAGGGCCGGCAAAATCCCAACTCACCCACGAAGTCGATGCTTTAGGCGGCGAAATCGGGAAAATGGCCGACCGCACTTACCTGCAAAAGCGCGTCCTCAATGCGTCGCGCGGCCCTGCGGTGTGGGCATTGCGCGCGCAGACGGATAAGCGCGAATATGCCAGCGTCATGAAGGGAATTGTGGAAAATCAGGAGAATTTAACCATCCGCGAGGGGATGGCGACGGATTTGGTGCTGGGGAAAAATGACGAGGTTTTAGGCATTCAAACTTATTTCGGTACTTGCTTCGCGGCGAAGGCAGTCATCCTGACGACTGGGACGTTTCTGGGCGGTACGATTTGGATTGGCGATAAATCGATGAGTGCGGGGCGCGCCGGGGAATTTGCGGCGGTGGGGCTGACGGAAACCTTGAATCAGTTGGGATTTGAGACAGGACGGCTGAAAACGGGGACTCCGGCGCGGGTGGATAAGCGATCGGTTGATTACGGCAAGATGGAACCGCAGCCGCCGGATGAAGAGGTACGTTGGTTTAGTTTCGACCCGGAAGTTTGGGTCGAGCGCGAACAAATGAACTGCTACCTAACCCGCACGACTCCGGAAACCCATCGCCTGATTCGAGAAAACTTACACCTGTCGCCCGTTTATGGCGGTTGGGTGGAGGCGCGCGGGCCGCGTTATTGCCCGAGTATTGAAGATAAAATCGTGCGCTTTGCCGATAAGGAATCGCACCAAATTTTCATCGAACCGGAAGGGCGGGATATTCCAGAGTTGTATATTCAAGGGTTTTCAACGGGGCTGCCGGAAACGCTGCAATTGGAAATGTTGCGATCGCTCCCCGGTTTGGAACATTGTACGATGCTGCGTCCGGCTTATGCGGTGGAATACGATTATCTGCCCGCAACGCAATGCTACCCGACGTTGATGACCAAAAAGATTGAGGGCTTATTTTCCGCCGGACAAATTAACGGCACGACGGGTTACGAAGAAGCCGCCGCCCAAGGGTTTGTGGCTGGGGTTAATGCGGTGCAATTTGTCAAGGGGAAAGAGATGGTAATTTTCCCGCGCGAACAGAGTTATATCGGTACGTTGGTTGACGATTTGTGTACGAAGGATTTGCGCGAACCGTATCGGATGCTAACCTCGCGATCGGAATATCGGTTGATTTTGCGATCGGATAATGCTGACGAACGTTTAACGCCGTTAGGAAGAGAAATTGGCTTAATTGATGACCGGCGCTGGCAACTTTTTAGCTCGAAATATGCCAACATTACGGCGGAAAAGGAACGGCTGTACGGCACGCGAGTTAAGGAACGCGACCCTATCGGCGAGCAAATTGTTGCCGATACCCAGCAAAAGATTAAGGGTTCGATTACCCTTGCCGATTTGTTGCGCCGTCCCAACTTTCATTACACCGATCTCGATCGCTACGGTTTGGGCAATCCCGACTTAAATGCAGCCGAACGCGCGGGCGCGGAAATCGAGATTAAGTATTCGGGATACATCCAACGGCAACAAAACCAAATCGAGCAAATCGAACGCCACGCCAACCGCAAGTTACCGGCACAAATCGATTATATGGCGATCGAAACGCTGTCAATGGAATCGCGGGAGAAATTAACAAAAGTCCGTCCGTTAACGATAGGACAAGCCTCTCGGATCGGTGGCGTAAATCCGGCGGATATGAATGCGTTGTTAGTGTATTTGGAAGTGCGAAATCGACAAGTTGCAGTGCGGTAATAGATAATGAATAATGAATGATGAATAATGAATAGTGAAATTTGCTAATCGTTGGGGGAGGAGGCAATAAAGCTCCTCTAACTGTAGGAGCGCTCTTCATATCTTAGACTCGACCCTTAGAGACTATTGATTAACTGTTTGTTAAATGATTACAATACGCCTAAATCTTTCAAACTCCGTCGCATTAACTCGCTGCGAGCCTTAGCATCATTGGGCGTATTAATATCAATATTAACCGCAAAAAAGTAGGCATTTTTATCTCGCTCTACATAACCCACATACCAACCAATTTGCGGTTTTTCGGTTTGCCCAAAACCCAACCAACCCGTTTTAGCACGAATCGTATAATCGGGCGTGCGCTCGACAATCATCATATCTTTAACGGTTGCCATTGTTGCTTTTGAGAAGGGCAGATCGTCTCGATACAAGCGGCGCAAAAATTCAATTTGTTCTCGAGGAGAAATTCGCAATTCTCCTTCCAACCAAAAGCGATCGATCGCGTCTTTCGAGCCGATGTTTTGGTTGCCGTAGCCAACTTTCTTGACCCAATCTTGCATTCGCTCGTACCCGACGCGACGAGCGAGAACTTGGTAGAACCAAACCGCAGAAAGCTTGAAGGCTTCTCGCAAGTTAAGATCGCGGTTCCAGTCGGGAAAATCGCGATCGATCCCATCCCAAGTTAAAACGGCGAGATCGTTGGGGATAACTCCGGTTTCCAGGGAGATTAAGGCGTTGAGAATTTTGAAGGTGGAGGCGGGTAAAAATTGGGTGGCGTTGCGTTCGGGGTTGTGTTGGTAGAAGCGGTTGTTATTGGAGTCGTAAATAATAATGGAACCTTCTACGCCGAGTTCCTGGAAGTGTCGCCCGAAGTTTATTGTATCTTCGCGATCGCTCTGGGCGATCGCGGGGGGCGATGCAAAGGGAGTTGGTAGGGGGGTGAAGCCTATCGATAGAAATAGGGCTGCAATCCCAAGAGCAAATCGAGTCGAGCGATTCAACCCGCCCTTGTAGAACGGGTTGACTTTGTTGACTTTTCTGTTAGGCACGCTTCCTTTACTTCGCATTTTTCGCTAATAAAGACTCGGCCTGACGCTCTTCCAACAACGCGATCGCGCTGCTGACGCTTTCGGGTAGAATCACAATCAAACCGCCTTCCTTCATTTCGCTCAAACCCGCCTCAATCGCTTCGCTCTCATCTAACACGATCTTGCAGGGAACGTCGGGATTGTGGCGCTTAACCCCTTCAACGATTAACGCCGCTACTTCGCCGCTTTCGCGCCCCCGACGATCGCGATCTTCTTTAACAATAATGCGATCGAACATTTTAGCCGACAGTTCGCCCAACAAGATTAAATCTTCATCGCGACGATCTCCCGGCCCGCCAACGACTCCCAAGCGTTCTCCCTGCCAATTGCAAACAAAGCCAGAGAGCGCTTCGTAACCGGCGGGGTTGTGGGCGTAGTCGATGAGCGCCTGATAGCGCCCCAAATCGAATAAATTCATCCGTCCTGGGGTTTGAGCGGCAGAAGTCTTAAAGCTTCGCAGTCCTTGACGAATTTTTTCGATATCCACGCCACTGGCAAAAGCAGCCAAACAAGCGGCGAGGGCATTAGCAATCATAAACGGGGCCATACCGCCCATCGTCACCGGAATATTTTTGGCTTCCTCAATCCGCAATTGCCAATCGCCTTCCATAATCGCTAAGCTACCGCGATCGTAAATTGCCGCTAAACCGCCTTGGCGAATGTGACTTTGCACGATATCGTTATCGGACTGCATCGAAAAATAGGCAATTTTCGCTTTGGTTTTCTGCGCCATTGCCACGACGCGGGGATCGTCGGCGTTGAGGACAGCAAAGCCTTCGGAACTGGCGATTTCCGCCACCACGCTTTTCACCCGTGCTAGTTCCTCAATCGTATTGATATCGCCCAACCCTAAGTGATCGGCGGCGACGTTGAGGACGACGCTAACATCGCAGGTATCGAAGGCAATCCCGGAACGCAAAATGCCGCCGCGTGCGGTTTCCAGGACGGCGACTTCAACGGTGGGATCTTTGAGAATGACTTGGGCGCTTTGCGGCCCGGTGGTGTCGCCTTTTTCCACGAGATGTTCGTTTAAATAAATCCCATCAGTCGTGGTGTAACCGACGATTTTGCCGGTTTGCTGGATGATGTGGGCAATCAGGCGGGTGGTGGTGGTTTTGCCGTTAGTGCCGGTGATGGCGACGATCGGAATCCGGGGGGAAGTGCCGGGGGGAAAGAGCATATCGAGGACAGCAGCCCCGACGTTGCGTGGCAAGCCTTGGCTGGGGCAAACGTGCATCCGGAAGCCGGGGGCGGCGTTAACTTCGACAATTACGCCGTTGGTTTCGCGCAGGGGTTTGCGGATATCGGAGGTTACGATATCGAGTCCGGCGATGTCGAGGCCGATAATTTTGACGACGCGCTCGGCTAGCCAGACGTTTTCGGGGTGGATCTCGTCGGTGCGGTCGATCGCGATGCCTCCGGTGCTGAGGTTGGCGGTAGCGCGCAGATAGGCGCGATCGCCCCGACGCAGAACCGTCTTAAGGGTATAGCCCTGCCTCTGAAGCACATCGGTCGCCGTTTTGTCAAGGACTATTTTGGTGAGGACGTTATCGTGACCGTCGCCGCGATGGGGGTCTTGGTTGGTAATTTCGATTAATTCCGCGATCGTCGAAGTGCCGTCGCCGACGACGTGGGCGGGAACGCGCTCGGCCACGGCAATCACTTTACCGTTGACGACGAGAACGCGATGGTCGCTGCCTTCGTAGTAGCGCTCGACGATAACATTCTTAGTCTTCGAGGCAGCACTAGCAAGGTCGTAGGCTTCTTCGGCTTCCTTGCGAGAGTTAATGTTAATGGTAATGCCGCGTCCGTGGTTGCCGTCGAGGGGTTTAATCACGATCGGGAAACCGCCGACAGAGGCAATTGCGTCGTCGAGTTCGTCGAAATAACCGATAGTCGTGCCGCGCGGGACGGGAATTCCTGCATCTTGCAAAATCGTCTTCGTCCCTTCCTTATCGCAAGCCAACTCTACGCCCAAAATGCTAGAGCGATCGGTCAGGGTGGCTTGAATCCGCTTGCTGTTGCAGCCGTATCCCAACTGTACCATTGCTCTTGCACTGAGCGGCATCCAGGGAATTTTTCGCGCTTCGGCTTCTTTAATAATCGATTCGGTAGAAGGGCCTAGGGCGGCATTCGCATGAAGTTCTTGCAAGTCTTGCAAATCTTGCGCGAGTTCTTGGGGCGGGTAAGTTCCCGTTTCAACGAGACTCTGGCACAGGCGCACGGCGGCGCGAGCCGCATAGCGTCCTGCCTGTTCGTCAACATATTCAAAGACGACGTTATAAACTCCCGCATCTGCCGTTTCGCGGGTGCGCCCAAAACCAACCGGCATTCCGGCAAGTTCTTGCAGTTCTAAGGCAACGTGCTCGATAACATGACCCATGAGCGTTCCTTTCTGGATGCGCTCGTAGAAACCGCCGCGATAACCGGGCGAGCAAAAATGGTCGATCAGGGTGGGCAGGACGCGGGAAAGTCCCTCAAAGAAACCGGGAATTTCATTGGTGTAACGTTCGGCTAGGTCTTCTAGATCGAGACGCATGACAATGAGTTTGGTGCGTCGAATGCTCCAGTAGTTTGGCCCCCGTAAAGTCAGCGTTTTCAGAATTCTCATTTATCGTCTCTTAAAACTCAAAAGCCTAGATTGCTTCGCAAAATTTACCAATTCGCATCCGGAACAATTATACGAAGCCATTCCCTATCACTTGGTAATCTTGGCGAACTGTGGATTTATAAACTGTTCTCTGCGAACAGTTTTTACTGAAACATTGGGCATTAGAAGCCGATCGCGCCTTCGCATTTACGGCTCTCTGGCCAGAGAATCGAGAACTTGACGTTTGTAGAGGTGGTAGCGATCGCCGTGACAGAGGACGTGCAGGCGCAAACCGTGCAAGCTCAGGGGATCGTTAGCGCGAACTTCGGGCTGATTGGTGTGGGAGAGTTCGCTTGCGTCGATGATATTCACCGTACCGCTGCCCATCACTTGAATCGTACCATCTTGCTCGAAAATCGCGCAGGTATCTTCGTCAATGCCGATCCCCAGGAGATCGGGGTGCATCGCGAGCGCGCTGAGTAGGCGGGCCATGCGATTGCGGTTGTGGAAGTGCTGATCGACGACAATTTCGGGAATCATTCCCAAGCCGAAAGTCATATCGACGAGGGAACGATTGGGCGATTCGCCGCTGCCGCCGCCGCCGATGGTGTGGTAGCCCATTACGGCTGCTCCCGCACTGGTTCCAGCCAGGGCGATTTCTTTAGCGCGGACGCGATCGCTAATTCGCTCCATTACGGGTGTTTCCGCCAGCAACCCGCACAAGCGCAATTGATCTCCGCCGGTGAGAAATACGCCGGTACAGCGCTCGATAAAGTTAAGGTAGTTGGGGTCTGAGCCTTGATCGCGATCGCGGATATCCAGAACCTCGATCTCTTTGGCCCCCATATCTTGGAAAATTCGATGGTAGCGTTCTCCCATCAATACCGGTTCGCGCGAAGCCGAAGGCACAATTGCTAAAACGGCATCTTCTGCACCAGAGCGATAAAAAAAAGTTTGCAGAATTTCGCGGCCGTGAATTTTATCTTCGGCCCCGCCGATAACGAGAATAGCGGTTTGGGTCGATTGAGGCATCTGAGTTTTAGACGTTTGAGATTCGAGTTGGAGCATGATATCGCTAAAATGGGCGATGTTATAGTGAATTGAATCTATTCAATCCTGAAAATGAATGTTGGATTCCGTTCGTGCCATTCCCTCGGAAAACCCCATCGATTTTACCATTGCAATTTGTACATATAACGGAGCGGAGCGCTTACCGCTGGTTTTGGAACGATTGAAAGGGCAAATCAATACTGAAAATATTGCCTGGGAAATCATTGTTGTCGATAATAATAGCAGCGATCGCACCGCCCAAGTCGTTCGCGAATATCAAGCCGATTGGCTCGAGCGTTTTCCTCTCGTCTATCAGTTTGAACCCCAGCAAGGCTTAGCTTATGCCAGACAGAGAGCCTTGTCCGCCGCCCGGGGAGAACTGCTGGGTTTTTTAGATGACGATAACTTACCGGCCCCCGATTGGGTAGCTCGAGCTTATGAGTTTGCGCGATCGCACCCCAACGCTGGAGCCTTTGGCGGACAGGTTCATGCCGCCATCGAGGGCGAGATGCCCGCTTATTTTCCTAAAATTGCCGTTTTTTTAGCGATCGTCGAGCGCGGTTCGCAAGCCTTTATTTACCAGCCCCAAAAACGCATCCTCCCTCCTGCTGCGGGGATTGTGATTCGCAAACAAGCTTGGCTCGCAACCGTCCCGGAGCGATCGCTTCTCAAAGGACGAATTGGCTCTTCTATGTTAGCCAGTGAAGATTTAGAATTTCTGTCTTATTTGCAACTGGGCGGATGGGAGATTTGGTATAACCCCCAAATGCACATCGATCATCAAATTCCGCCTCACCGCTTAGAGCGCGCCTATCTCCTGTCTTTGGTGCGGGGAATTGGTTTGGCTCGTCATCCTATTCGCATGATTCGGACTAATTTTTGGCTCCAGCCTCTCTTATTTCCCGTCTATACTCTCAACGATCTGCGCCGAGCGATCTTGTTTTTTGTTAACAACAGAAAAGCGATTAAAACGGATGTGGCTTCTGCTTGCGAAATGGAGTTTTTGTTGAGTAGCTTGTACAGTCCTTTTTATTGGGCAACAAAATACAAAAAGTCCCAATCTTAATCTTTATTCTTTAAACTATGACTTCCCCTAATACAAGCCTATCTCTCCATTCCGGCTCGATGGAGTTGAAACGATCTTTGTCCGAATCCCTCAAAAAACTGGACTATCTTTCTGAGTTTAAATCCTGTGCGTTGCTCGATTATCCCAACTATTTAAACTTAGGCGATCGCGCGATCTGGGTGGGAGCGTTTTTGGCATTAACTGAAGTTCTAAATCTCAACATTAGCTATATTGCTAGCGAAGGGGATTTCTCCGATCGCGCCTTAGCAGAACGAGCCGAGCGATTGCCCATTTTTCTCAACGGGGGCGGAAACTTTGGCGATCTCTGGCCTAAAATTCAAACCTTTCGCGAACGCATTATTTCCCAATACCGCGATCGCCCCATTATTATTCTACCTCAAAGTATCTATTATGTCGATCGCGAGAACCTAAAAAAAACAGCAGCCCTCTTCAACGCGCACCCCAACTTAACGCTTTTTTTGCGCGATCGCATCAGCTACGATTTAGCCGTTGAAAATTTTCCGAACTGTCGCCTTTTCCTCGCTCCCGACATGGCATTCCAGATGGTCGGTTTACCCGGTTTGCCGCAACGAGATCGCGCCCATTCCTCTACCCTATATCTGTGCCGCGACGATCGCGAACTCGATAAACGTTTCGCTCCGAGTGCCATCAACCAGCCCAATTTAGTAGTCGAAGACTGGCACTCTTATTCTTGGCTTCTCGGTACGCAAAAAAGTCAATTCATCCAAGCAATTGCGTCCTTAGTCAGAGAAGGATGGCAGCGCGGACTCGCAACTCCAGACGCATGGCTCGCTAGACAAAATTGGGATTCGTTTCATCCCCAACTCGAAAAATTCAAACATTCCTATGGAGAATTAATGCAGCGCCAATCTTGGAGCTTTCTCTACAGCGCCTTTTATCAATTAAGCCAGCATCGTTTCGTCATAACCAATCGCTTGCACGCCCATATTCTCTGCGTTATCTTAGAGATCCCTCATATCTTCCTCCCGAACAGCTACCACAAAAACGAGGCCTTTTACGAAAGCTGGACTTCTCGAATTCCCTTTTGTAAATTTGTTAAAGAACCCGCGTGCATCGAGACAGCGATTCAAGCCTTACAAGCTTGGATATAAAACAGTTATCCCCAAAAAGCCAGCGGAGTTATGAAAGCAAGATGGCGAATTTTATTGTCATTGTAGACCCCGATCGCGACCGGCGCGCGCGCTTTGTGAAAACTATCGAACCGCTATTAACGCCCTTAGAAGGCTTGGTAACAAACCGCTGCGATTCGGGAGATTTCTGTGCGATTTGGGCGGCAAATCCGACAGCACCGATTAGCTGGGATGCCGACGAGCAAGGAGCGGCTGTTGTTTGGGGAGATGCAATTGCAGCCGATAGCGATCGCAGAACGGACGCAAAGCATTTAAGAAAGTTCTGGCACGGCGGCGATCGCAAAAACTTTCCGGGCTTTGATGGGTTTTATGCAGCCGTGACTTATCAACCCGATTTTGGCCTAACGGTCGGCGCAGATATTCTCGGGTTATTTCCCGTTTATTACTGGTGCGCTCGCGACATTATTCTCGTAGGTTCGAGTCCCGAACTCTTCCAATACCATCCCCAATTTAAACCGCAATTTAATCCAGCCGGTTTAATCGGACTGTTGCTGTTGCGCGTATTAGTTAACGGACAAACTTTATGGTCGGAAGTTCTGCGGTTGGGTGCGGGAAACCTCTTAGCTTGGCAACCCGGAACCCCCGCTCGGGAAATCGAACAATATCGCATTCCCTGCTCGAAGGAGCATAACATCTATTCTCATCTTTCGTTTTCCCAGCATTTAGACCTGCTCGAAGACGCAATCGATCGCGCGATCGCGCGCCCTACCGCTTCGGGCAAAAAACAAGGTCTCCTCTGTTCCGGCGGTTTAGACTCGCGAATGCTAGCTGGATTCTTGCACCGTCAAGGGACTAGCGTCGTTGCTTTTACCCTAGGACGGCGCAACGATCTGGAAATGGAATGCGCCACCCCCGTCGTTCGCGCCCTCGGATTCGAGCAGCACGTCACGGAAATCCCGATGGTAGAATATCCCACCTATGCCGATTTACTCGTTCGCTGGGAACACCTTGCGGGAGGATTCGGCGGTGCGACGGGTCTGGGTTGGAGCGCTCGTTCCTACCTCCAAAATACCCCGCCCGAGATGGTAATGGGGTTTTCCTTGGATGCTATCCTCAGTTGTCCGAGTAGTTCGTCTGTATCCTTTGCCAAAACCTTTGGCGGCACCAATACGATGGGATTTTCGCCCGCAGTCCTCGATAAGCTGCTTTGTCGCGATGTTTTTGGCAATCTCGTTGCCGATAGCTTAGTTCGGCTCGAGCAAACCTATAACCATTACTCCGATCTCCCATTACGGCAAGCTTGGTGTTTCAAACTCTACCACTCAAACCGCTTCGTGATGGGTTTGACGGCTTGGCGAATTTCCTTTGGCGCTTGGCCAATTCTCCCCGTTCTCGATCGCCAATTATTGGAATTAACCGCAGTATTACCCGAAGCGACAGTGGGGAAACGATTAGCACAGAAAGAACTGGTTCGGACTCGATTTCCTCAACTAGCCAAACTGCCGTTAGATCGTAATGGTTGGAACACAGAACCCCTACAACCGAGTCCGCTGCGACAGAAACTCGCACCGCTATTACTGGCGCAGCAGAAGTGGCGGCGCTTGCAACAGCAATTCGGCTACGAACGCCGCCGTTATTACCGAGTTTTGAATCTTAATAATCCTGGATGGCAAGCGGTACGCCGACAGGCAGAACCTTATCGAGGCAAAGTATCGCATCTGATCGATCGAACCATGCTTGACAAGTTATTACCTTCTCCCAATACTTGCATCCCGTTTCAATCTGATGCCATTGCGGAAGGTTCGGGAATGCAAACGCTTTTAGGTTTCTTACTGTGGTCGAGAAATAATTTATGAAACCTCAAACTCATATATGGCCGGAAGAATTTATCGAAGCGGAAGGTTTTGTTACCGCTAGCGCGACGATTGAAAGTAGCGATCGCCAAAAACTTTGGTATCGCGTTCCCATCGAATATCGAAGCGCCCTCTCTTCCACTTGCGATCCCTTCGTCGTCGCTACAATCTTAACCGTCATGCGATCGGGAGATGATTGTGTGGTACATGGCGAAGTTTCGCCTTCGTTATTGAGCAATTTAGAAGAATTTCAAGCCGCTTGGTCGTCTTGGCGACCCGATACTTATCGTATCGTACCCCTGAGCGCAGAAAGCGAACGGGAAGCCGAACTTGCCTCCGAGGGCAATCGCGCGATTTCGGCCTTTTCCGGCGGCGTAGATAGCTGCTTCACCGCCTTGCGCCATCGCACCGGAGGCTGCGGGCGACAGCAGCGCAACCTCGAAGCGGGTTTAATGGTACGCGGCTTTGATATTCCCCTCGAAGACGGAGACGAGATCTTTGAACGCGCCGCAGAACGCTCTAGAACCATGTTATCCAGCGTGGGGATGGAATTAGTTCCGATGGCGACAAATTTTCGAGAAGCGATCGCCATTCCTTGGGAAGATGCTTTTGGGATTGCGATCGCCTCCTGTCTCCATCTCTTGCAGCGTAAGTACACAGCGGGCTTAATTCCTAGTTCTTATGGCTATCGAGCGCTCTCTTTTCCCTACGGCTCAAATCCTGTCAGCGATCCTTTGCTTTCGAGTCGAAGCTTAGAAATCGTTCATGACGGCGCGATCGCTATTCGTTTGGAGAAAATTCAAGCCCTGGTAAATTGGCCCGAAGCGATCGAAAATCTCCGAGTTTGCTGGCAGGGCGAGCAAAAAGATCGCAACTGCGGGCGCTGTGAAAAATGCGTTCGGAATATTCTTAATTTTCGCGCCATTGGTGCTGGTTTGCCCTCCTGTTTCGAGCGCGATGTCACCGACGACCAAATCTTAAAACTTAGAGTCCGAGGCGGTGGTTTAGATGCTTTAGAAGGATTATTAGCAGCTATTCCAACCGAACGCGCCACCGAACCTTGGGTTAAAGCCTTAAAACGAACAATTCGTCGCAATCGAGCCATCAATGCACTAGAAGCTCGGATTCCCAAACCTTGGAAAAATCGCTTGCGCCAAATTAAGAAAATAGGAGGGTAAATCGCAACGAGCAGATCGCTAAGATCTTCACTTAAATTCAAGTCAAAAATATCAATGTAACAATGGATTCTCAATGGACTTCAGATGCTTTTAAAAGCCGTATTTCCGATTACAGCAGCCGTAAACGATTTGAAGCTGGTTCCCCTAACGATCGGGAAATAGAAGCGTATTCCTATCATATCTCTAACCATTTTCGTGGAAACCTACAAGGAAAAAAAGCCCTAGTCTTGGGCTTAACTCCAGAATTACGAGCCATGCTTCATGATTTTGGAATGTCGGTTATTTGTATTGACCAAAATCAAGACGCGATCGCACTGTTTCGAGATTGGCTCCCGCTCGATAGAACGGTTGATGAAAACATTGTTGAAGGCGATTGGATGAATCTAGAGGATTATCTTGACGAACCCATTGATGTTGTTGTAGGCGATGGAGTTTTTGGTAACATCCTATCCCTTCAAGGACATCGTACTTTGCTAAATAAAATAGAAAAAATTCTTAATAATCGCGGCATTTGTGTATTTCGTAAAATTTTAATTCCCGAAAACTTTTCCGTTCAAGAATATGAAGTAAAAAAATTGATTAAAAGACACCGATCTGGCGAAATGGATGATGCAGAATTTGGATTTGCTATGCGAATTTGGGGATTAAAAGATACAGCATTTAACGAAAATAAATTTTTGCTAGATAACAATTATTCCTTTAGCATTTTCCGACAAATGTATCGCGATGGCTTACTGAATGATGATGAGATTGCTGCTATTGAACGCTACTATTTTGGCGGCATTAACCTAATAACCCCTCAAGCAATTTGGGAAGAATTGCTAACAGATTCTGGATTTGAATTTGAAAGTTTTCCCCTGTCTGGAAAAGATTGGTACGCCTATTATCCGATTTTTGGTTGCGTTCGTCGTTCGTACTCTTGCTGTTAAACTAATGGAGGCTAGATAAAGATGTTTCCCGACTACAAAGATATCTTTAATGCACGAGGAATCGATTACCATCAAGCGATGATGGAATATCCCCTAGCACGACAATTGGAATTTAAAAATATTATTAGTATATCCGACTTAGAAGATAATCAAACTGTCGGCGATCTCCCTTCAGGAGGATGTTATCTCAATAATTTTGTCAAGAAAAAGGTCAAAACCATCTCGGTAGAAACCTCAGTTGAATTTGCCCGCAATGCCAAAGAAAGTGAAAATAATCTGACGATTACTTGTGAGGATATAAGCAAGATTCCGCTGTTAAGTGAAACCTTAGATCGCGCGATTAGTTTAGCCGGTTCCCATCACCTCCCCAGCCAACCAGCATTTTATCGGGAAGTCCACCGTTTATTAAAACCAGGAGGTCTTTTTTGTTTGGCAGATGTGAGGGAAGGTTCGGGAGTGGATGGTTTTTTAAATGTCTTTGTTGACCGCTATAACTCAATGGGACACCAAGGAGAGTTTTTAAATCAAAATACAACCATTGAATTAGAAGCGGCAGGATTTGAGATTTTGTATGCGTCCCCGATTCCTTATACTTGGAATTTTAATTCGGTTGAAGAAATGGCTTATTTTTGTAAGCGTCTTTTTTATATCGATCGCGCGACAGAACAGCAAGTGATAGAAGCAATCGAACAGTATCTCGGCTATCAAGTTAGCGAGAATCAATGCCGCATGAACTGGGAGTTATTCTTTTTTAAAGCGCTCAAGAAGGAATAAACGAAGGCGATCTGGTGGGGCGATCCCTATAAAGTGCGATCGCTAATTCGCTCCATTACCGGCGTTTCTGTCAGTAACCCGCACGAGAGGGAACCGAACGTCGCCAATCGGAAATACGCCGATACAGCGTTAGTTGCGATCGCGGACATCCAAAACCTCAATCTGTTTGACCCCCATATGTCGAAAAAACTCTAAAATATCGACACGTTCTCTCGATATGTCGATCGCATCGACATATAGGATTATGACCGCTTTCACACCCGATCGCCCCTATAACGCTCTCCCCTTACTACCGCCCCCCGGCGACATCGAGACGAAGGCAGTGCTAAAAGCTTGCATTGAAGCGCGTGCGGCTGTCGCTGAGTTGAAACAGTGCGGTAGTTTGATTCCGAACCAAGCAATGCTTATCAATACGATTCCCGTTTTAGAGGCGCAAGCAAGTTCCGCGATCGAAAATATCGTCACTACTGCCGATCGCTTGTTCCAGTTTGCCAGCGCGCCAGATTCCCCAGTGGATGCAGCGACAAAAGAAGCGTTCCGCTACAGTAAAGCCTTATTTTCGGGCTTTCAGTCGGTTCAAACGCGATCGCTAACGACGCGAACAGCGATCGAAGTTTGCTCGATCGTGCAAGGTGTTGATATGCAAATTCGTCGCACGCCCGGAACTGCCCTCATTGAAGCTAACAGCGGTAAAGTCATTTATACCCCCCCAGAAACAGCAGTTATTTTACAAGAAAAACTTTCCAATTGGGAAAAATTCATCCATAAAGCCACAGAATTCGATCCGTTAGTTCGTCTTGCTGTTATGCACTATCAGTTTGAAGCAATTCATCCGTTTACCGATGGGAATGGGCGAACGGGGCGCATTCTCAATATTTTGTTCTTAGTCGATACGGGGTTGCTAGAAATTCCCGTGTTATACCTTAGTCGCTACATCATTCAACACAAGCAGGATTATTATCAATATTTGCATCGAGTGACGGTGGAAGGAGACTGGCAAAGTTGGATTCTGTTTATGCTAAAGGCAGTTTTTGAAACCGCACAATGGACGACTCACAAAATTCAGGCGATTCGTCAGTTGATGGAAATTACCACCGATTATGTCAAAACAAATCGACCTAAAGTTTACAACCGCGATCTCCTCGATTTAATTTTTGTTCAACCCTATTGTCGGATCGCCAATGTTGTAGAGGCTGAAATCGCCCAAAGACAAACTGCCTCGAATTATCTCAAAGAACTGTGCGACCTTGAAGTTTTGCAAGAAATAAAAGTCGGCAAGGAAAAGTTATTTATTCATCCTCGATTTTTAAAGTTACTAACAGCAGAGACTCATACCGTGACTCCTTATGAGTCCCTTTAATCCCAATTCTCAGAGAGTCTGCAAAGAACTCAATTTCTGGGCTGGGAGCTAAAGTCCATTCAATTTGTACCGCACCGTTGCTTCAACTCGCAGTACAATACAAGCGGTCATTCGTTTCCGTTGTCCGTGCGCTTCGATATTATTACCCTCTTCCCCGAATTTTTTGCCTCTCCCCTCGCTGTCGGATTGCTTGGCAAAGCGCTCGATAACCGAATTGCCGAGGTTTATTTAACCAATCCCCGCGATTTTGCCACCGACAAACACCATCGCGTCGATGACGAACCCTACGGCGGCGGTGCGGGAATGTTGCTCAAACCCGAGCCGATTTTTGCAGCCGTCGAATCGCTTCCCGTTCTTCCCCGACGCGAAGTTATTTTTGTCTCCCCCCAAGGCGAACCCCTCACTCAATCTCTCCTGCAAGAATTCGCCGCCAACTACGATCAACTTGTTATCCTTTGCGGACATTACGAAGGGGTAGACGAGCGCGTTTGCGAACATTTGGTGACGCGAGAAATTTCCCTGGGCGATTTTGTCCTCACTTGTGGCGAAATTCCCGCTTTAGCGTTGATTAACGGGATCGTGCGCCTGCGCCCGGGGACGGTAGGAAAAGAGGAATCCCTCAAAGCCGAAAGCTTTGAGGCGGGATTGCTGGACTACCCGCAGTATACGCGCCCCGCTAGCTTTCGCGGTTGGGAAGTTCCGGAGGTGTTGCGTTCTGGGAATCACGCCGCGATCGCATCCTGGCGAGAACAACAACAGCGCGATCGCACCCAGGCGCGCCGCCCCGATCTCTGGGAAAAATGGAAAAACGAGTCTCGGTAGCGTTATCATGGCCTGAGAACCGAAGTGTCGGGAAGGTTTACACTGCTCGATCGCCTCTACCCGCACTACCGCAGTGTTTTGTACCCATATAGAACCATAAGGAGCGATATCGCGGTCAATGGTCAATGTAACTTTACAAGAACCTCAGTTAAACCTGCAAGCCATTCAGCAACAATTTGCAAATGCAGATGCTAGCGAAATTGTCAAGTGGTCTGCTAATACTTTTGGCGAAGGATTGGTAGTAAGTACCAGTTTCGGCATTCAATCCGCCGTCATGCTTCACCTTGTCTCCCGTATCATCCCAGACATTCCCGTCATTTGGGTCGATACAGGCTACTTACCGGCAGAAACTTATCGCTTTGCCGCAGAACTCATCGAACGCCTCAACCTCAACATCCAAGTTTATCAATCTCCCCTCAGCCCCGCCCGCATGGAAGCGCTACACGGCAAACTCTGGGAAGAACGCAACGTTGAAGCTCTCAATCGCTACGATTTTATCCGCAAAGTCGAACCCATGCAACGCGCCCTCAAAGAATTAGGAGCGACTGCTTGGTTAGCGGGATTGCGCCGCGACCAAACCGACAACCGCAAAACGATGGATTTTGTCAACCTTCAGTCCAACATCTACAAAATCCTTCCCATTCTCAACTGGAATTCTAAGAACATTTACGACTACTTACAAGCCCACGATCTCCCCTATCATCCCCTCTTCGACCAGGGATACATGACCGTCGGCGATTGGCACTCCAGCCGCCCCCTCACCTTAGAAGACGATGGCGAACGCGATACTCGCTTCCACGGACTCAAGCAAGAATGCGGGTTGCACCTACCCCAAACAATGGGAGAGGAAAAAAGTTTAGATTCTAGTTCTTTGTAACGCAGTTCGGAAAGCTCTATCGTAAGGTGGGCATTGCCCTTTCTGGGATTAAACCTAAAAAAAGATGCAGAAAGTTGGCAATGCCCACCAGCGTAATTTTGCCCGTGACCGAGTAGTTGACCGGCTTTCTAGTAGAATGCGATCGCGCGCCTATCTTCAACGACACCTACAAGCTAATCCCCAGCGACGTGGCAAGTTGAATAACTTTCTGCTCGTACTTTTCTCTAGCACAAGTCAGGTCTCGAGCAGTCTGTAAACTCAGCCTAATCGTATTCAATGCCTGTTCGTGCTGCCCAGATTTCGCGAGTTCCGAGGCAATAAGATTAAGAGAAATTACCTTAAAATTGCAAGTCTCAAATAGGTTAGCCACCTCCAAAGCCACATTCAATTCTCCTATCCTTACTAGATTTTCGACTAACCTTTTCAAGAAACCTTCACTCGGACAAGACCTTGCGATCTCAACAACTTTATCAAATTGCCCTAATTCCAAAAGTTCAGAAGCCAATGCTTTTTTTTCGGGAGGCTCACCCCGCTCTACGATCCTAGAGAATTTAGGGTTAAAACTGTTCTTTATGAAAGCATTGAATAGCAAAGGCTCTATCTCTAAAGCTTTTCTCCACCAAGCTCTAAATCGATAGATAAGTTTGTTTTGTTGTTTTATGACTTCTATAGTTTCTTGAGAAAGTTTCCCCAAAAATAGGTGTGGATCTTCGGGTCTCCGAGCAAGCTCATTAGGCAGCGCAACACAATTTCCAGCTTTGGCATACTGGACAAAATCTTTGGGAGTCGAGCAGTTATAAACATTCTCACTGCAAACTGTACAGTAGCGAATATTTTCATCATCAGTCGAGCTTAAAGACTCCCATTTTTGGGGGCATTGAAACTTCAAATTGTCTGGGCAATTCCAAATTTTAGATAAATCTTGCATCTTCTCAATCGGGGTATTATCCGGAATATCGCAGTCTAGCTCGCCTATCGGTATCTTATACGCGATCGGTCTGAACTTTGTAGGGTGCGTTAGCGAAGCGTAACGCACCGACTTAACTCTTTTTTTTGCATCGCGATTGGGAATTGAGATTGAGGTGAAACACTTTAGTCGCAAGAAATTTTAATGACTGGCTAATAGCTGAAACCTGTTGAAACGGGTTAGGCTAATTCTTAAGATTGTTGAAAAATTGGAAATTTGATTCTTTTGGTGCGTTACGCTTCGCTAACACACCCTACTGTGGAGCATTAGGAATCGCTGGACGGTCTTTGTTGGCAAGGATATACTCGAAAAGACCTCTGTGTTTTCCTTCCACCCTAACAAAGCCAAAGATGAATCGAGAGCGCCTTGTGGAGCTAGAAAAGCAGTACCAAATGCTGCAAAAGCAATTGAGTGGCAAAGAAAAGTCTAAGATTCTCGCACCTCTTGAGGAACAAGAGCGAATCCAGCAACAAATTGATGAAGTAATTCAGCCGCAGCTAAAAGAGTGGAAACAGCGCTACGCCTCTGCCCTTGCTGAAGCTGTTGAAATCGAAGAACTCACCGAATCGCAAGCCGAAGTTGTCGTTGGGGAAATAGTCGAAGAGATTCAGCAGGCGCAACCCAACGCCCCCACAGAGCGCCAAACGGAAATTCTCGAACAAATTCTCGCTAAACTGAACGAACCGGGAACCCCTGCCACTGCAAAGGTGAAATGGGCGGTTAAATCAACGCCGCCTTTTGTGGAGGTGGGGTAACCCTACCCAAGAGTTTTCGTAGCTTAAAACGGTGCGTTACGGCACGTCGAAAATATCATACCAAATCCGGTTCTCATACCCCACTTATTCGAGAAGCTATAGTTCTTGCAATAGAATGATTTGGTCTATTTTGATAAATGGGTTGTGGCAACCGGATTTAGTATCAGTCTCTTTTTCCAAAATTTAGCTCGTGCCTAACACACCCTACTGCCGTGACACCGCTCTGTAGAGACGTTGTATACAACGTCTCTACAAATATTTCGTGTAACCCACCCTACCCAAACGTCAGTTCGGGTTAACTGGAGTTTAGACTAAATCGGAAAGAAAGAGCCGCCCGGGGGTAGACCCGGGCGGCAGTTGCCGTAGATGATGAGATTTAGCAAAAACCCAACTACGGTGTAAAATGATTATCGAAAAACTCAAGCAATTTCGTCAACAAATCTACGAAGATTTGGGAAAGGCAAGGGATGCCCTGTTTGAACTGATGGATGCGCTTGTGCTGACTCCGAAGGCCTCATCGATAGCCGAACTGTCGCTGTGTCCAGTATTCCGCCGTCGCTGGAGTAGCATTTATGAATCCCTCAAAGATAGCAACCTCGACTTCTCCAAGCTGCAAAAGCACTACATCGCTCAAATTCCATCCAACCAACAAATCGTGCTAGTGGGAGACCATACCAGTTGGTCGCGCCCGGATGCTGTGACGCTACAAGAAAGAACTTACGAACACGCCGGAGGCGGAATTGGAGGAGGAAAACCGATAACCGTCGGCCAAGGCTATAGCAGTCTCGCTTGGATACCTGAAGAGAAAGGAAGCTGGGCATTACCTTTATCTCACTGCTAGGATTACCAGTAGCGATAATCCTCTCAGTCTAGGCGCACAGCAACTCAGAGAAATTTGCTCTCAATTACCCCGCCGTCCGGCGAGCATCTGGGATAGTGAATACGCGAATGCCTCTTTTGTTAAACAAACCGCAGAGATTGAAGCCGATTTGTTAATGCGTCTGCGTCCCAATCGTTGTTTATGGAGAGCCACTCCCGTTTATCGCGGTCAAGGTCGTCCTAGAAAACATGGTAGCCGTTTGAAACTCAACGATGCTCAAACTTGGGGTCAGCCCGACCAACAAGTCGAAATTGAGGACCCGACTTGGGGAACGGTTATTCTCACTCATTGGAGTCAGCTTCATTTTTACCAAGCCCCTGAACGAGAAATCGAACTGATTCGGGTGGAGCGAAAAAAACCGACCCGCCGCCGAGATTTAAAACCGATGTGGTTGTGTTGGGTTGGTCAAGCTCTACCCCCACTAGAAAAGCTCTTTCATCTCTATCTACGACGCTTTGCCATCGAGCATTGGTATCGTTTTCTCAAGACTCGATTGCATTGGTGTTTGCCCAAGCTGGGTACACCCCAAGCTTGCGAACACTGGAGTCATTTGATGCCCATCATCACTTGGCAGTTATGGTTAGCCCGTGCTGTCGTTGCTGACCGTCCCTTACCTTGGCAAAAGCCTTTAAGTGCTGAAGAACTCGCGCCGGGACGAGTGGCGCAGTCAATCGGGGGAGTTTTGGCCTCTATTGGCACTCCAGCTACAGCGCCCAAACTCAGGGGAAAGTCGCCCGGTTGGAAAAAAGATACTCCTCGCACCCCAAGAAAGCGATATCCGACGGTCAAAAAGGGTCGAGGACAGTTCCAATCGAGTCAAAAATTACGTCGAAGTTCAGCTTAAACCTGGAAAAATCTCCTTGAATTCGACTCAACTACGGGTTGGGTTACTTTGTCATTAGTCTAAACTCCAGGGTTAAGCAGCAGACGGTAAAGCCCACTCCAAATGGAGAGAAGGCTTTTTGGGCTGATGACAATAGGCTATTAACCCACAGAGAATGTTGATGCAAAAATTAACCGGGCTGCGATGGCGAGAATGCTCGATTTGAGAGATATTCTTGAGTTGGTCGATAATCGTTTCAATGATGGCTCGCTTGCGAGAAAGCAGCTTATCGTTAAGTCGCATCAACTTGTTCTTCATGTTCCGCTTCGGCTTGGCGAAAAACTGGATGCCGTAATCTTCAAGTAATTGCTCAGCTAGCTTGCCAGATACATACCCGCGCGCCGCCACGCGGATCCCTGCGGGATCGCCAAAAACTTTGCCTGATAAGCCTTTAAGCAGAGTGGGAACCGGCTTGCGGTCGTCGGTATTGCCCGGTGTCAACTTGACATTGAGTATCTCGCCCAACTCATTGATGACCAGATGCAGCTTGAAACCAAAAAACCAATCGACGGAGGTTTTACCTCTTGCTGCTAGCTCGTCAAAGACCCGATGGGACTTGATGCGCCGATTGTGACAAACCTTCAGAGAGGTTGAATCGACAAAACTGATGCCCGTACAGTCTCCGAAACAATGCTTGAGGTAAACGCACAGAGGCATCAGAGTACTACATTGACAAGCTTAAAATCGTGGGTAAGAGTTTATCGATCGCGCCGATGAGCAACCCCAACGCTAAGTATCGCATTAAACTGAGTCCCGAGCAACGCCA